>DASWQK010000463.1:0-5904 GCA_036403735.1 Pyrinomonadaceae bacterium | reverse complement strand
AATTCGCGGTGGAAACTTCGATGCTCGTATGATAACAGCGGTTGGACGGAAGCGGCTAGTTTGGAGTCCCGCGTTTACGCGGCGGGTTCATTTCCGCGCGGCCGCCTGAAGGCGGAACTCCGAACGATTCACTACGGCGTTGCTTCGTTAATCACCAGTTGATTGTCGACGTTTGTGACTCCTTTGATGCCGCGGATGACTTTTTCAACCCGTTGTTTCAGTTCGACTGACCTGACGGAGCCAACGATTGTTACTTTTCCGTTCTCGACCAGAGCGCTGACGTCGAGCTTAGACAGAGTCGGATCCGCGGTGAGCGTCGCATCGATATGCGATTGGATCGAAGCGTCGTCCGGCGGGGCACTCGATGTTTCACCCCCAGGTGTTGCAGGCGTCGGTTCAGTTGATGGTTTCGTTTGCGGGGTCGCTGACGAGCTGGGTGAAGGCCTTGGTGAAGGCGTGAACACAGGAACTGAGGGGACCGTTTGCTGTGGCGCCAGTGAAGCAGTCGCCGGATCGTACGGCCGGCTGGTAATGAAAAGCGCCAGGAACGTTGCCAAGGCCGCCGCGATAATGACGCTGATCGCGATCCACAGTTCGTTTCTTCGCGGTGTTGGACGTCGCGACGGAGAGCGTCGCTGACGTTGCTGAGACGCGTCAACGACAATCCGGCTTCTTGATGTACGTGAATCTGCCACTTGGGTATTTCCTACGTCAAAATATTATAAGCTATGCGCCGTTCGTATACCCTTATACCAAATGCGGCGGTTAACGAATCTCAAATCATCGGCGCTTTCGTGCAAGCTCGACGAACGCCGGCGTTCAACTTCTGAGCGCCTTTGACGGCGCATGTACTTGTAACTTATTTCGGAGGTCAATTATTCAATGTTTCGCTTAACCAGATTTCTTTTTACCGCGCTGCTTCTTGGCACAGTTGCGACCGCTACATTCGCGCAGACTTCAGAGCAGACGACGACTGCGCGCGATCGGCAGTCGGTCAATATTACTGTTTATAATTCCAATCTTGGTCTCGTGCGCGAGACCAGACGATTGACGCTTCCGGCCGGACGAATTGCTCTGCGGTTCGCCGACGTCACTGCTCAGATTCGTCCAGAGACGGTCCATCTTGCGTCATTAACTGCGCCGTCGTCACTGCGAATTCTCGAACAGAATTATCAATATGATTTGCTGAATCCAGCAAAGTTGCTCGACAAATTTGTGGGCCGCGATCTTACGCTCGCGCTCAGGCGATATCAGAACAATACTGAGAGCTTCGAGCCGGTGCAGGCGACACTCTTGTCCAACAACGGCGGCCAGGTCTGGCGGATCAACGGTCAGATCGTGATCAACCCGACGAACATCGCTGAGATGCGTTTTCCAGACTTGCCGAAGAACCTGGTCGCGACGCCCACGCTGGTTTGGGATCTGGATAACAACGAGACTAGCTCCCAAAACGTCGAGGCGAGTTACCTAACCAACGGTATGAACTGGCGCGCTGATTACGTGCTGCTGGTGAACGCGGACGACACCAAAGGGGATTTGCAGGGCTGGGTCACGCTGACCAACGCGAGTGGCTCGAGCTTCGACGACGCGCGGCTGCAACTAGTCGCCGGCGACGTCAATCGAGTATCAGAAGAGCGAAACATGGCGATGGCCGGCGCTATGGCGAAACGAGCGATGGACAGTGAATCGCAATTTCAAGAGCAAGGCTTTTTCGAATATCACATGTATACGCTGCAGCGTCCGACGACGATTCGCGACAACGAAACGAAACAGGTGTCATTGCTTGAAGCGGCAGGCTTTGAGGTGAAGAAAGAATTCGTGCTGAACGGCCAGCGGTACTACTACACGGGCTACAACAATCCGGGCCAGGCAATCAAGGAAAAGGTTGGCGTGTTCGTGCAGTTTCGCAATGCGCAAACGAACAGACTTGGGATGCCCTTGCCCGCGGGAACCATTCGTCTGTACAAGAAGGACGACAAGGGCAATCAACAATTCATCGGAGAGGATCGCATCGACCATACGCCGAAGGATGAAGACGTGCGCGTGAAAGTGGGCGACGCTTTCGATATCGTTGCCGAGCGTAAGCAGACGGATTACAAGGTCATCGCGTCGGGCCACGTCTATGAATATGCGTATGAGATCAAGATTCGAAATCACAAGGACAGTCCCGTCACAGTCGTTGTGAACGAGCCAATCGGCGGCGATTGGGAAATGGTCGCTTCGACCTTCGAAGCGAAGAAGACTGCGGCCTTCGCGGCTCAATTCAACGTGCCGGTCGCGAAGGACGGAGAGGCGACGTTGAGTTATCGCGTGCGGGTAAGATACTAATCTCGAATCGCCGCAGTCCCGTAGGGACGAAATATTTATAGAACCAGTCCTACCGGAGCTTATCTCCGCGCCGAGATAGCGACGACCGTCGCTATTCTCGGCGCGTTTGTTTTCCAGGATATTCGCAGCTATAAACATTTCGCCGCTATGCGGCTTGGATCCACGACGCGGAGGTTACGGTATGAAGCGCTTCATAAAAAGAATATCGCTCGCGATTGCTATCACGGTTGGCCTTTGTTCGATGATGTCTGGCCAAACCACACCTCCGACACCTGGACAGTCTCTCGATTCGCAGATCCGTGCAGAGATTGCGCCCTTCAAAGGCAAGGTCTTCGTTTTCGCCAAAAATCTCGATACCGGTAAAACATATTCATATAACGGCGACGAACGTGTGCGGACCGCCAGCACGATCAAAGTCGCGGTGATGATTGAAGCCTTTGCACGCGTCGCCGAAGGTCATGCGAAGTGGACTGATGAACTCGTATTGACCAAAGCGGCGCGATACGCGGGCTCGGGAATATTGCCCGAGATGTCTGACGGTTTGCGCCTGAGTCTGCAAGACTGTGTGCGCCTGATGATGCTACTCAGCGACAATACCGCAACGAACATGGTGCTGGATTATCTCGGGACAGATGCTGTGAATGAGCGGATGAATTCGTTGGGATTCAAGAGCACGCGCATCATGCGGCGGGTGGGCGGTGGCGGCGAGAGCAAGGAAGGAAAGCTACCGGACAACAAGCGTTTCGGACTCGGCGCCACCACGCCGCATGAAATGGTTGAGATCCTCGAAAAGCTCAATCGCGGACAAATCGTAAACGAGACGGCTTCAAAGGAAATGATCGATCTCATGAAGCGCGAGCAGGCACACTACGCAATCGGGCGCACCATTCCGGAGACAACGGTGGCCACCAAATACGGAGCGTTGGATGCATTGCGCAGTTGTCTTGGCATCGTCTATTCAAAGCAAGGCAAAATCGCGATGGCGATCACCGTTGACGAAATGCCGGCGGTGAATTGGACGGTTGATAATGCTGGGTATCTCATGATTTCACGGCTGTCACTAATGCTGATTGACGGACTGAAGTCGCATTGATTCGGTCGATTGGTCGCGGCTGGAAATTCAAAAAACTGAATATGCTTCCGCGGTTTTGGATGAGCGGCTTATTTGGTGATAGCCCAACGTGTCAAAACTTTAGCGTTTTTCAAAGCGTCACTAGAAAGTTAAAGCGGAACGATAAGTGCAACCAACAAACACACGATAATAGAGTTTACTCGCAGGTCTGAATCAACCTTTGATCAAAAAGGACTTGCTCATCAATAGAAAGTCGATCACGACTGGCACTCGTCTCTTTACCAACCGTCTTTTTCTTTTGGGCGGCATCTCGCTGCTCGAACCCTTTCAAACCTGGCTTGCCGTGAATGGAGGAATCCCATGCATAGATTAATCCTACTGCTCGTTGCATCCCTGCTCCTGGTTGTATCCGCAAACGTCGCGCTGGCTCAATCCGGGTCGGCGTCAATTAGAGGAATCGTTACCGATCCGCAGGGCAGTCCAGTTGCGGGAGCAACCGTGACGATAGCTGCTCCGGAAAGAAATTTTACTCGTACGCAGGTAACCAATAGCGATGGTGGCTATTTGTTTAAGCCAGTTCCGCCGGGAACGTACCGTCTCGAGATTGAGATGAAGGGTTTTAAGAAGGCGCTGCTGTCGGCGGTGCAGGCGCTCGTCGATACACCTAAAGATGCCGACGTACAGCTTGAAGTAGGAAATGTTTCTGAGACGGTAAACATAACCTCAGGTGTGGCCGAGGCGCCAATCAACACCACGGATGCGACGATTGGCAACACCTTTGATGGCCGTCGAATTTCTGAGCTTCCGCTGAACGCGCGCAATGTCGTCGGTTTGCTCTCGTTGCAGCCGGGCGTGACCCAGAGTGGTTACGTCAACGGGGGCCGCTCAGATCAGGCGAATGTCACGCTTGATGGCGTAGATGTAAACGAGCAACAACGCGGCCTGGACGTAGTCACCGGCAATGCCTTTTCCAGCGTCCTGAGAGTGACGCCGGATTCTGTTCAAGAGTTTCGCGTGACGACAACCAATCCCAATGCCAACCAGGGCAGATCCTCAGGCGCGCAAGTTTCTCTGGTAACTAAATCGGGTTCCAATGACTGGCACGGCCTGCTTTACGAGTATCATCGGAATACGGTGACGACGGCGAATGATTGGCTGAGTAATGCCGCCGGCAGTTATGGTCCCAACGATACCCAGGTGTTAACCGGCGCAGCGAAAGTTGGCGACAAGAGATCACCGCGTCCGCCGCTGCTTCGCAACATTTTCGGTGGCTATGCCAGCGGCCCCATCAAGCATGATCGCGCCTATTTCTTTTTCACTTACGAAGGTTTTCGTGAGGCCACGGCGACACCCGTGACCCGCACTGTTCCGATTTTGGCGTCACTGGGTCAGGGTAATGTCTGGTACGAGAGCACCGTCGTTAGCGGCGGATCGAGAATTCCTAATCCGGCGGGATTCGCATGTCCGATCGCGACGAACGCAAGTCGGCGATGCCTCTCAGTAACACCGGCGCAAATCGGCGCCGCCTTTACGGTCGCCAACGGAGTATCACCAGGCGTCAGCGCTGCGGCCGTGTCTTACCTGCAGGATATTGCCAAGCGTTATCCGGCAAATGATTTCACGACCGGTTCAGGCGATCTGACCAACACCGCGGGCTTTCGTTTCAACGCGAATACGCCCACGAACAATAACGTCTATATCGCCAAATTCGACTTCAACATCACCAGCAATCAGTCGATGTTCTTCCGTGGCAACTATCAGGACGATCGCATCGGCCAGGCGCCGCAATTCCCTGACCAGCCGGCGCCCAGCGTATGGAGTCATCCGAAAGGCTTGGCGATCGGGCACGCGTGGACCGTATCAAACCGCATCGTAAATAACTTCGTGTACGGCCTCACACGCTTGTCATTCAGTCAGCTCGGTGATTCGTCGGCAAATCAGATCAGTTTCCGGAACATATTCGGTTTCGTCCCTACTCGAACGTCGAGCCGCCTCACTCCGGTACATAACTTTGCCGACGACGTCACTTGGACGAAGGGGAACCACGTCTTTCAATTCGGGCCGAATATTCGTTTCATTACGAACACGCGGGATTCGTTTGGAAGCGCTTACGATTTCATGCAGACCAATCCTTCCGGATACAACGCTTCCGGAGCAATTCTGACCAGAGCTGGAGCAGATGGTACTGGCGCGCAAATCTTCGCGAACGTCGATCCTAATTTCGAGGCCAGCTTGCGTAATGCGATCTCTGCATACATCGGACGCTTCTCGTCCTACACTGCCAATTTTCAATATGACTCGAGTGGGAAGATCCGATCGTCTGGCCTTAGCGCGAAGCGGAGTTTCGCCACGCAGGAATATGATCTGTATTTCCAGGATGGCTGGAGAATGAAGCAAAACCTTACCGTGTCTTATGGTCTGCGTTGGGGAACATCTACTCCGGTGTATGAACGGCAGGGATTCGAAGTAGTTCCCACGACATCGCTGGGCGACTTCTTCGACAG
>DASWQK010000462.1:0-3473 GCA_036403735.1 Pyrinomonadaceae bacterium | reverse complement strand
CACTATGAGTCGCGCCAGACCAAGCACGATTCCAATAATGAACGCCCATTGCAAAAGCCAACCAGTGGTTGACAGAATCAGGAATGCCAGCGAGTCAGTGTGGGTAAAGATGCTCTCGCTCGGCGGCAACTGCGGCATTACTTGATCCCGCGTCCAGCCGCCGAGAGTCGAGACCGGCACAAATATGAATCCGCGATTGCGCAATTCATGAATCAAAGCCGGCAATGCCTCGATCGTCGCTTCGCGCTCGCCTCCCGAATCGTGCAGCAGGACGACCTGGCCACGGGTTTCCGGGTTCTTGTCTTCCGCGCGATCAATTGTCCTCTTAACCACCTCGTCCGCGGTAACTCCTGGTTTCCAATCGCCTGGATCGATACGCAGACCGATCATTATGTAGCCCAGATTCTTCGCGCGAATGGCCGGCTCGACTTCTTCGGGCGTGTCGGCTTCCGCATCTCCGAAATAGGGCGGACGAAACAGCACGGTCGAACGGCCGGTGACGGCCTCAATCAAACGCTGGGTGGCATTGAGTTCGAAATCCGTTAGGCGGGCCGGAATCTCACCAAGGTTCGGATGGGTAAAAGTGTGATTGCCAACTTCATGACCTTCGTTGACGATCCGTCGCAGTAAATCGGGATGGGCCTGGCCGTTCTTTCCCATGACGAAAAACGTAGCCGGCACATTTTCCTGTTTGAGTATGTCGAGAATTCTCGGCGTATATTTCGGATCTGGTCCATCGTCAAAAGTCAGCGCGATGTATCCGGGATGATCTCCGGTGCGCTCAATCACGTAACCCGTTGGGATCTTGTCGTTGTCGTATAACTCCGAACTGATAAATCCGGTATTCGGATCGATGGCGATGCCACGCTCTCCGTCGTGCGGACTCGCAACTACCTTCAGCAACTCTCCGGTGCCTTCAAAGTCAACGTCGTATCCATAAGACATTTTCTTGAGGGCGTCGGGGGACGGACTGGGTTGGTCTGTGCCGAACACCGACCAGATCGAAGGGTCTTCAGAACCAAGTCGCCACACCGCGAATCCCGCCGGATGATAACCACTGGCGGCGCGCATTTGATTGAACGCCGTGACCGCGTCGAGAAACCAGACGACGTGTGACGATTCGTCTTCTTCCTCATAATCGTAATGTGGATTACCGGTTGCGGAATCGAACTCGATCTTCGCGTCAGAATCACGCGCTTGAATCAGCGCCTGCTGGAAGCTGACTTCGTTGGCCGTTTTTCCTTCCGTCCAGTCATAACCGTAACTTCCAAGGGCGATGATTGTCTTGGAGGGATCGAGCTCGCCCATTCGCTTCGAAAGTATTCCTTCGTACCAGTTTTGCCCTGCGATCGAACCATAATCTTTGTTGGCATAGTGCTGGTCGTACGCCATCAGGATCAGATAATCAATAGCCGCTCCGTACTCTTTGTACTTCCATTCATCGGAATCAAACGGCACTGCCTGTACCACCAGCCAACCGCGCGGCTTGAACACGTCGTGCAGCTCCCTCATGAAAACCAGGAGATTGGCCTGCGCTTCGAGAGGAGGTTCTTCGAAGTCAATGCAGATGCCGGCGAATTTATTCTGTTCGACAAAAGCGCTGAGCGCGCTTATTAACCGTTGCCGTGAAGTCTCATCCGCAACCGTGCGCGCGAGCAGATCTGCCGACCATTTCTCATCATTAAGGTTTTGCACCATCGGAATGATTGAGATCTGGGGCTGGCGTTGACGCACAAGGTTCAGAGCCTTCAGCGCCTGATCATGTTCCATCTCCGAGGTGTCGGAACCGGTTATGTCGTCTGCTATCAGGTTTTCGCCGGGCTTCGCCGGAACCAGATGTGCCCATTGGGGCATCACCCAATCAAGGCTATTCAGATTTCGCTCGAGCGAGGAATAACTGGATTCGTCCCAATCGATATAAAAACCGATCGTCAATTGCTTTGCGCCAAAGCTCGCCGGGGCCGGGAGCGGAGTGTTTGCCGGCGCAGGGGTGAGGGGCAGGAACTCTGCGTGGCGTCCGGGCACCACCTTTGTCCTTGCCAGCTCCTTCTGCAGTTCTGCTTGCGCCTTTTTGGCTTTCACCTCGCGAGCGGTTGGCAGCAGTGCTCGCGGCTGCGGCTTAAGGCTCTGCAGCGGTCGCAAACTTAACGGCGGCAGAAATGGATTTGCCAGCACGCTGGCGATAAAGATTGCGGTCACGACCGTCGCGAACACACCCAGTGCTAAATAGGTGCGTCTCACGTGCCGCCAACGACGGCCGCGCGGATCGTAGAAGACAGGGGAACCTGGCGGAACTTTCTGAGGCACTGATTAAATTCTTCCAGCAACGGGAAGATTATTTGTTGCGGATACCCTTTGATGTCTATAAACGCGCGCGGGTTGATAGTCAAGGAAGCAAGAGGCTAATTGAAGACTTAGAGTTGAACAGGATCCCATGCTGAAGAGCAAAAAGCCCTCTACCTCTCGGAGTGGGTTGGCTGAGGCTTTAGGGAAAAAACATATTCTTAGTTTCTTTCTTTACCTCCCTTAACCCCTCCCACCTGGCCCCTCTCCTGGAAGGAGAGTGGAAACAAGGCGCAAGAAAGCCGCTCGCGATCGCTCGCAGAGCGGCTTTCCGGTGAACTGTTGGGATTGACCCGCGGCTGTGACCTTCGGAAAGAAGGTGTCACAGTGACTTCTCAGGAAGACAATCCAAACAACAGATTATCAACTGAGTTTCAGGTCTCAGCCACCTCACTGTGTTTAGAACTCATATACTTTTCGATCACCTCCTTTCCAGCGTTGAGGCAATAATAAAAAAGAACTGCGACGCCGTCAATCAAAATTTTTCCGTGTCAGAAGCCCGACCGTTAGGGAGGGCAACAATCCTTTCGAGCAAGTTAAAGATTGCGAAACGCTTCATCGCCTTGACCATTGATTACGTAATCAATAGCTCGTTCCAATTCTTCTTCAGTCCACAGGTATGGAGTGCTTCCGTGTCGCGCCCAAGGTTTGATGTTGTCACTTAGAAGATTTGTTTCGCGCAATCTTCGCGTTGCGTAGGACTTGAAACTATTCAAGACGTACTCAGGCTCGCGCGGAGCGGTCACTACAGAGTGCACGTGATTTGACCGTGCGTTGACGACATGAAGTGCGTACTTCCGTTGCTCGCATACTTCTTGAATCGCAAGCTCGACAATCTTCCTTTGGTTAAGTTTAAGAATGACAGGCGCGTGTCTCAAGGCACGCGTCTCGTCGGCAAGCAACTTTTTGTTCACTGGCATTGCCGGCGTGCCATACCGATTGTAGTTTCGTCGATCGATCGAACCTCGGTCTTCGCCGTGGAGCCATGTTCCGTGGGTACGAAATGTTATCAAGTACGCCAGAGGTGGGTGCGGGTTTGAAAATCGATGTAGTCGGGTTTGCTCATTCTTCGTGGAGGACAGCGTTGCCCTCGCTCACGCTCGGGCTTCTGACACGTCGCGCCGAAACGC
>DASWQK010000461.1:0-7451 GCA_036403735.1 Pyrinomonadaceae bacterium | reverse complement strand
CGGCTATGGTTGCGCGCAGAGATCGATCGAATCGCGTCAACAGTCGTCGACACACAAAAGGCCCTAATCGAGATCGCGGAAGCGAACCCTGACGTGGTGATTCCCGGCTATACGCACCTGCAACGGGCGCAACCGGTTCTGTTTGCGCATTGGTGTCTGGCATATTTTGAAATGCTGGCCCGTGACCGCGCGCGACTCGGCGAAGCCCGCCAGCGCGTGAATGTCTTGCCGCTCGGCTCAGCCGCTCTGGCCGGAACTTCTTATGTGATCGATCGGGAAGCTGTCGCGCGCGCTCTCGGCTTTGACTCGGTTTCAGGCAACAGCCTCGACGCGGTGAGCGACCGTGACTTTTGCATCGAGTTCGCCGGCGCCGCTTCGCTCATCATGATGCACCTGTCGCGTCTCGCTGAAGACGTCATTCTCTATTCGACGACTGAGTTCGGCTTCTTTGAGTTAGGCGATGCAATCGCGACCGGATCCAGTCTGATGCCGCAGAAGAAGAACCCCGATTCGATGGAGCTGGTGCGCGGCAAAGCTGGACGCGTGTTTGGTCTTCTGGCCGCCTTGCTCACGATGATGAAGGGCTTGCCGCTCGCTTATAACAAAGACATGCAGGAAGACAAGGAGGCAATTTTTGACACGGTCGACACGGTGAGTAATTGCCTGACCGTTTCTGCGACCGTGCTGCGGAACATTCATGTCAGCGAGTCGCGAGCGCGCGAGGCCGCAATACGTGGATATCTGAATGCGACGGAGTTGGCGGATTATCTGGCGCGCAAAGGCATGCCGTTTCGACAGGCACATGAGACTGCCGGGAGGATCGTGATGCTGGCCATCGAGAGAGGTTGTGAGTTAAACGATCTGCCTCTTGATGAGTTCAAATCATTCTCGCAGCTCTTTGATGATGATGTCTTCAAGACGCTTTCTCTCGAAGAGACATTGTCCACGAAGTCACAAATTGGGGGAACGGCAGCAGAGCGGGTGGCGGAAGCCCTGGTCGCAGCCAGAAAAAGACTGGCCGCAGACTAACGCGGATCACACATTCAAATTTGCGATCCGCGCAATCTGCGGCTGAGTGTTCGCGCTCCGCGCTCAAATGCGGGCAGGATGCTCGCGTTCCCGGTTACCACTTCGGCGTCACGCCAAGGTTGTACATGATGAACGAATAAATATCCGCCGTTTGCTCGAGCTGCTTCGTAGTGCTGCTGGCGCCGTGGCCTGATTTCGTATCAATTCGAATGATCACCGGATTGTCGCCTGCCTGCGCCGCCTGCAAAGCCGCCGCGTACTTGAACGAATGTGCCGGCACGACGCGATCGTCGTGGTCCGCAGTCGTCACCAGGATTGACGGATATCTCGTGCCGGGCTTGACGTTGTGTATGGGCGAGTAAGCGTACAGCGCTTTGAACTCAGCTTCGTTCGCGTCGCTGCGCCCGTAATCCGCGGCCCAGTTCCAACCAATCGTGAACTTCTGATAACGCAGCATGTCCATCACGCCCGCATGTTGGTGCACGGCGCGGAAAAGATCCGGCCGCTGATTCGCGACCGCGCCCACGAGCAAGCCACCATTCGAAGCTCCATCAATCGCGAGTCGTGCCGGTGAAGTGTACTTCTGACTGATCAAGTATTCAGCTGCGGCGATAAAATCGTCGAACACATTCTGCTTCTTCAGCTTGGTGCCGGCTTCGTGCCACTTCTCGCCGTATTCGCCGCCGCCGCGCATGTTTGCCGACGCGTAAACGAATCCCTGCTCGAGCAAGGCGGTCCGCAAAGCGTTGAACGAAGGGTTCGTCACAATATTGAAACCGCCATAGCCGTAGAGCAGCGCCGGATTGTTGCCGTCGAGTTTGATGCCCTTTTTGTAAGTGAGAAACAGCGGGATGCGCGTGCCGTCTTTACTGTTATAGAAGACTTCTTTCACGTCGTAGTCGTTCGCATTGAATCCGGGAATATCGACCGTGCGAAAGACCGTCGACTTGCGCGTCGCGATGTCGTACTTGTAAATGGTCGGTGGCGTATTGAAAGACGTGAAACTGTAGAAGACAAACTTGTCGTCGTCGCGTCCGCCGAAACCACCGGCCGTACCGAGACCCGGGAACGGAATCTCGTTTTCCAACTTGCCATTCAGGCTGTAAACATAGGCGCGCGTGGTCACATCCTTCAGGTACGTCACGAAAATCTTGCCGCCGGCGGTCCCGCTGCTTTCCATTGGTTCCGATTTTTCGGGAATGATGTCGGTCCAGGTTCTCGCCGCCGGATCGTAAAGCACAAGCTTCCCATTCGACGCGCCGTGATTTGTCTCAATCAGGAACTTGCCATTGATGTCATCGCGGACGCTGTAACCGTCGTTGCCAATTTCGCTGATGATCGGGGTGAACGTCTTGTCGCCTTTCGACAAATCTCGGAAGGACAAAGCATTCCCATCCTTACCTTTACCGCGTTCAGAAACATACAGGAAGGCGAAGCGGCCATCTTCAGTCACGCTAACATTCTGGAAGCGCTGCGGATTCGCTTTGTCTTCGTAGATAAGCTCGTCGTCCGTCTGCGGCGTGCCAATCTTGTGATACCAGACTGATTGAAATTCATTTTTTGAATAGAGTTCTCGGCCCTTCTCGGGTTCCGGATAGCGGCTGTAGAAAAATCCTTCGTCGCCACGCCACGATCCGCCGCCGTTTTTGATCCACTTCAAATGATCGCCCAAAGGCTTCTTGGTCGCGACGTCCATCACATAGAGATCGTTCCAATCGGATCCGCCCTGCGATATGCCATAAAGGATGTACTTGCCTTTCGGAGACCACGACGGATTAACACCAAGTCGTGATGTGCCGTCCGCGGAGAATTTGTTCGGATCGAGCAACAGCTCAGGCGTGCCATCGAGCCCCTTCTGAATGTAGTAAATGTTTTGGTTTTGCAGTCCATCATTCTTCCAGGACATAAATTGATCGCCGCGTCGTTGAGGCGAGCCGAACTTCGGATAGTTGAAAAGCTTCATCAGCCGATCTTTCAATTGAGCGCGATATAAAATTTGATCGAGATAGGCAAACGTCACTCTGTTCTCTGCTTCGACCCAGGCCGCGACCTCGGGTGAGTCGTTCTCTTCGAGCCAGCGATATGGATCAGCGACTTTGGTCCCGAAGTAATCGTCAACGACATCAACCTTTTTCGTCTCGGGATAAGTGATCGGCGAGCTGCCGCCTCCACCGCCATTTCTTTGGGCCTTGACCGGACGCAAAGGTGTGGAGAGTGAAAGCGCCGTGAAGGCCAGCGCTGCGAACAGCATGAATGCACGCCTTGTATTCTTCATTTGGATTTATCCTCCGGAAAAAGTCTTGGACTACAGTGTCGGCGGAGATACTCTAGTCGAGAGGCGGGAAAACCCGCAACTCGAAAGGCAGGCACAATGCCCTTTCGCCGCCAGCCATTAAGGTGATTTTATTTTATTGATTTCGCGGGAGCGGGCATACCTGAGACCTGATCTCCGCCGGTGGAAGACAACTCACTGCGACCCAGGTCGGCGGCGGCTACGATTACCAGCAGCACGGTCACTCCGAGCGTCGAGAAGACATAAAGCAGCGCGGTTTGTTCGAAATAGATCAGGAGAAAAACGAGCAGCGCCATACCAAAGATCCAGAGGTAGGTAACGCCGCGTTTTTTCTTTGTTTTAGTTCGTATTCTTTGGCTCATGAAATTTGCTTTGGTTACGCGATAAATCGGAAACGCTAATTAATAGATGATCCCTCGCTGTAGAATCATGCCGCCCGTACCCTTGATAGCACTCTTAAACATATCGGCCAGGCCTTTTGGTGTGAAGAGGCCCGTCTCTCCGACATAGATGATGTCGTTTGGCTTCAAGAGCACATCTGGTGCTTTCCCTTTTCGGATCGCATCAAAATCGATCTTCAAATCGTCTTGTCCAGGTTGGCCTTCCTTCTGCCGGTAGATGTGAACTTCGGATGTGTGCGCGAGCTTTTGGGGACCACCAGCCATCGCGATCGCGCGACCAAGCATTAGCTGATCTTTTAATACCAACTCTCGCGGAGTCAGGAATGCGCCGTTAACATAAACGGATTCACCCTCCGTCACCTTCACGATGTCGCCGGGCCAAATGTAGGGGTCTGCCTCCTCTTTTCCCGATTTAAGATCGGTAATCTTAAAGACCGAGATGCCGAAGCTGCCCTTTTCAGACAAACTGTGGTTTAGAAAAATGCCACCCTCAGCCGGACACATCGGAGCCTCGGTATGCATGACTTCAATGGTGCCGCTGGCGCGATCCGTCCAACCACCCGCTCTCGTAATCAACTCGTGCAGACGAACCTGTCGCATCATGGCTATCTGCATAGGATTTCTTACGGCCCCTAAAATCGTCGCGGGCTGACGGCTGTTTCGCTGTGTAACGCGCACGCTGACTTGTGGATTCTTAATGTACCTGGCATACGCCGTGGCGATGTCCTTTTGCACTTCCCTGTCGGTACGGCATTGGGCTCGAATCGGCGTCTCCAGGAATGGCAGCGAAGAGATATTGCCGGCGGCATCGATTTCGACTTGCGAGCTGAGATCTGCCTGTCCAAAGACGCGCACATCCAGTATGTCACCCGGGCCGAGCAAATAGTTGCGAATGCCCTGGCTGTCGATCGAAGCCCCGGACGAACCAAGGACCGGACCCTGGGCCTGCTCCTGGGCCATCGCGGACAAACCGAGCGCGAAACTTACGAGGATCGCTGCGAAAATCAAGCTCTTAATTCTCATGGCTTTTGTCTAACGCAAAATCAAATGGAAGCGAACTCAACGAAAACAAGATTTATTTGCTATGGCTTCGTTGGCCTTCCCAGAGCCTAAACAGCGGACTGAATGCTTTGAATAACCAGTTGCAATGATCGCATAAAAGGTTATAGATGCCAAACAATCGCTGATACAAGGCCCTGCGCTCGTACCCACGGCGAATTCTTTTACTGCCGCATCTTGGGCATCTCGGTCTCAGCATGTCGTCTCCGTCGTCCGTCGGCTGTAATCTTCATTAAGACTTTGGATAGATGTTGGCGCTGGCGGAGGGACGCTGCGAGTCTATCGTCCGATCTGTGGTTTGTCGCGTCCGCAGCAAATCGATCTCTCTTATAATTCGCTCGGCTGCCGCTTCGCCGTCGGCGTCGGGTTTATCGCGACTCAGGTAATAGAGCGCATCGCGATAACAATCGATTGCCCGGTGAAAATGACCTTTGAATGCGGCGCGTTCCGCCAACTCGACCCAATGCGCCACTCTGCTTGAGGTGATGAACTCGCGCACAGCACGCGCTGAAGTTTTCAGCTCGTCATCGTCGGGATAAACTTTCAAAGCCTGATCAATGCAATCCAACGCCCGATTCGCATTCTCCACTTTTTCGTAGAGCCGGGATCGTTGCTGAGCTTCATGCGTAAGCGATCGCGCTGAATTCCGCGCCCAGGTCAGCAAATGACGCTTCTGCATTTCGCGCACGCGCTCTTGCCCGGCGCGCAAAGCAACGCGGCTGTCTGCCTGTAGGGCCGGTGAATGCAAAGCTGTTTCCGCCCCAGTTAGATACTCATTGCACAATTCATACAACTCACGATGAATTTCGGCGGCATCCCTCGTATCGGCAGCAGCTGATTGTCTTTGCAAGGCTCGTAACGCCGCCGCATGACGGCTGGTTGAATGCATAACCTGGGTAAAGGCCGCTCGATAAGGCGCAGCGCGCTGATACGAATTGTGCATCGCCTGGCGATCGCGATTGCGAACGGCCCGTCGGGCGACTAACAACCGGGCGAAGGCTGCGACGAGCATGACGACGCTGGCAGCCAAACCCGCCGGCACCCACGGTGACTCTTCTGCCTGCAACATCCACCACAAAACAAAGAACAAGGCTGCGGCCACCGCCGCGGCAGCTGTCATGTACCCTGAAGTAGATGGAGAGCGTGCCAACCTATTCTTTCGGGCGAAGCGCCAATCACAAAGATTTTGTCGGGAACGAGCTATCGAATGCGAAAATAAATCAGCTTTCTTTCTTAGTCAGAGGAACCTGCTTAAAACCGGCGTGCAAAAACACTCCATCAACTTATGAATTCGTCTGAGTATAGTCAATCTCTGCGGGCCTATGTCAATATGAAACCGCTAGTCCACTTGCACGCTACTAGCCTTTCTCAAGCACGCCAACAAGGAGCAACGATGAAAGATAAAGCGCACCCTCGTATCGTCATGGTAACCGGAGCGACTTCGGGCATTGGTCGCGCGGTGGCCCGACGATTTGCGTCAGCCTCTGACCGGGTTATTGCTGTTGGCCGCGATTCCGCGGCCCTGGATGAAGTCGCAGCGGACATTGTTCGAGATGGCGGTGAATGCTCGGCCATTCGATGCGATGTGACCAACGATGCAGATGTTGATAAGGCTTTCGAAAGCGTCATCGGCGAACCAAGCCGCCTGGACGTTTTGGTAAACGCGGCTGGGCATATTTCAACGGGCTCGATAGAGAATACTTCGCTGGCCGCTTGGGACGCGATGATGAACGTCAATCTGCGCGCTGTGTTTCACCTGATGCAATTAGCCTCTCCGCTCTTGATCAAATCGAAAGGAAACATCGTTAACATTTCCAGCGTGACCGGGCTGCGTTCCTTTCCGGGGGTGCTCGCTTACTGTGTTTCTAAAGCTGGATTGGATCAGCTAACGCGTTGCGCGGCTTTGGAGCTGGCGCCGAAGGGAGTTCGCGTCAATGCGGTGAACCCGGGCGTAGTCGTAACTGAGATTCACAAACGCGGGGGAATGAGCGAAGAGGATTATCGAGCGTTTCTAGAACACTCCAAGACAACTCATCCGCTTGGTCGAGTGGGCGACCCGCGTGAAATTGCTGAGTTAGTCTTTTACCTGGCTTCTGAAAATGCCGGTTGGATTACTGGCGCGACTTATCAAATCGATGGTGGGCGCGCGTTGACGTGCGCCCGCTAACAGAGCATTTCAATTATTTTCGCTGGTTGAAGTCACCGCGTCACTTTCCGGCTTTGATCCTCCGACCTCGGAAGATCCATCACCCGGCTTCGGCGTCTTGCGGGTCTTGCGCGGTTTCGAGAATAAGTGATGTCTACGTTTGCGGACTGCGGAACGCGTGCCGAGCAAATCGCGGTGACGACTATTTATCAAAGCAATCAGACTTTGATGGTGCCGGAAGCCAAGCAAGCGCGAGGCTCGCGTCACGGACCCGCCTGCGTCGCGCAGCGCGCGCTCGATCAGTCGCTTTTCAATCTTTAATACTTCACGCTTAAACGAGAACCCATCCCATGAGGTTAGCTCGACCTGAGGTTCCTCCTGCTCGGAGGGCATTAAGGCGTCGACGACCCGAAGCGCTGAGTTAATCAATCGCCTGGCAGTTGTTGGATCCTGAGAATCAGTTAGAAGCGACACGGCCGCTTGATATTCCGCCGCCAATTCTTCCGCTGAAGTTTGACTTGTA
>DASWQK010000460.1:0-4921 GCA_036403735.1 Pyrinomonadaceae bacterium | reverse complement strand
ATGTCGATGCTTTTCATCCGACAAACGTAGGGCTCCTGGCGATGGGACGCCCGCGATTTGTACCTTGCACGCCGGCGGGAATAATCGAGTTGTTGGATCGAAATCAGATCGAAATTGCCGGCGCGAACGCCTGCGTAGTGGGTCGCAGTCAGATTGTGGGCCGTCCGGTCGCGAGCCTTCTGTTGCAACGAAACGCGACCGTGACGATCTGTCATTCGCAGACGCGCAACCTGCCGGAAGTGACGCGTCAGGCAGCCATTCTGATCGCGGCCATCGGCCGTCCGGCTTTCATCCGCGGTGACTACATCCGACCCGGCGCCACCGTGATCGACGTTGGTGTGAACAAGGTTGCTGACATCGATGAGGCCCGGGATTATTTTGGTCATGAAGCAGAGAAACGGATCGAAGCGATCGCGAAGCGCGGTTACACCCTGGTTGGCGACGTTCATCCCGCGGAAGCTGATCGGGTAGCGGGAAAAAGAACGCCTGTGCCCGGCGGAGTTGGACTTTTGACCGTAGCGATGTTGATGAAGAACACTCTGCAAGCGGCGCGGCGGCGCAGAGGTTTGTAGTTTCTCCCTTCTCCCATTGGGAGAAGGCCCGGGACGAGGGCCTGGTGAAAAAGGCAACGAAAGAAGTCCTACGCTTCGCGACCGCGTCACGAAAAAAGAAACGCGCCGCTAAACCCTCACCCTGACCTTCTCCCAGGGGGAGAGGGAACTCTAAACAATGCTTAAAGTTGGTCTCACCGGATCGATTGCTGTCGGCAAGTCTTTCGTTCTGCGTACGCTGGCGGAGTTTGGCTGCCACGTGATCGATGCGGACATAATTGCGCGGAACGTGGTTGCTCCTGCGAGTGCTGGCCTGAAATTAGTAGCCGAAGCGTTCGGAAATGAAATCTTGCGTGAGGACGGTGCGCTCGATCGGGTGAAGTTGGGTTCGATTGTCTTTTCAAACGAAGAGAAACGTGCACAGCTCAATTCGATCCTGCACCCGCTGATCATCGCCGTCCAGGACGATCAAATCAGAGAAATCGAACTACAGGATCCAAACGGCATCGTCGTAATTGACGCGGCCTTAATGATCGAGTCGGGCGGTTACCGTCGTCTCGACAAATTAATTGTCGTTCATTGTCGTCCGGAAATTCAGCTAAATCGATTGATGTCGCGCGACCAACTCTCGCGCGAGGCCGCGGCGCAACGTATCGCGTCGCAAATGCCGCAGGAAGAGAAAATGAAATATGCCGACTTTCTGATCGATACGTCTGAAGGCTTCGATGACACGCGCGAACAAGTTGCCCGTGCTTTTGTACAGCTTAGAAACGATCCCGCTTCCTCAAATGCGCATTAAGCAGTGTTGACCGCACTCAGTGAAAGAATTATGGTGGCTGGGTGAAGGTTCCGACCTGGTCAAGTTAATTGAAAGCGACGGCTGGTATTGGGTGCGAACCAAGGGAAGTCATCATCAGTATAAACATCCGACGGAGACCCGGACTCGTTACGGTACCTGGAAATGTGGGAAAAGAGATGGCTGTCGGAACGCTGAACAACATTTTGAAGCAGGCAGGTCTTAAACCATGAAGAAGTATCTAATCATCGTCGAGAAAACAGAGACCGGCTACTCGGCCTTCTCTCCGGACGTCCCGGGATGTGGGTCAACGGGCGACACGAAGGAAGAAGTGGAGCGCAATATTCAAGAGGCCATTGAATTTCATCTTGAAGGTTTGCGTCAGGAAGGCTACGACATTCCCGAACCCTCGACTTATTCTTCATACATCGACATTGCCGCTTAAGCCACGTCTGATCAGCTCCTGTAGTTGTTGATGCATCATTGCTCTCGTGTTAACGTTCACGCTCGACGACGCAAAAAATACTCAGAGTGAACATGTCTTACTCGAGCTCGCGATTCGCACCATACTCGATTGCTCTGCTCGCGTGTCTTATCGCCGCGGGCTGTTCCGCTTTAGCAGGCAACAATGGTTTTTTTGGCAAGACTGATCCGCCTCGCGGTAACGTCCTGCGCTACATAACCGGCGACGAACCCGAGTCGCTCGATCCTCACAAGAGCACCGGACAGCCGGAAACGCGCGTCTTCCTGGCGCTTTATGAAGGATTGGTTGAATACGATCCGAAGACGATGGATCCAATTCCAGCTTTAGCCGAGCGCTGGGACGAAAACAATGATTCCTCAGAGTTTGTCTTTCATCTGCGCAAGAACGCGCGGTGGTCCAACAGCGATCCAATCACCGCCAACGATGTGGTTTACAGTTTTCGACGCGCGTTAAGTCCTGACACCAGAGCGCGCGGAGCCGGCCTGGGCTACTACATCAAATATGCACAGTCCTATAACAGCGGCGACGTGTTTGTGCTGGATCCGCAAAACAACACGTTCTTGCTGGAGAAAGATTTTTCACCCGCGGGCGGACCTCAACCTCCTTTGAGTGAGCGGTCGGTGGGAGCGGCCGGCGAGTACACGCCAACAGAGCAAGAGAACAAACCTGATCGAGACACAAGTTTTCACCAGTTGATGCATTCGCCCGCGCGCCTTACGCTGCCCGGCGATGAAAAAGCGCGCAACAAGGTGCTCGCGAAAGATGGGAAGCTGGCAGCGGCAGCAGCGGGCAAGCAATTTGTCAAAGTTCGCGCTGAAGACATTGGAGTCGAAGCTGTCGACGACTATACGATTCGGATTTCGTTGAGCCAGTCGGCGCCATACTTTAAAGGCCTGCTCGCGAATCCTCTGTTTCGCCTGGTCCCTAAGAAAGTTCTCGAACAGTACGGCGAGCGTTGGACGGATGTCGATCACATCGTAAGCTGTGGCCCCTTCAAGCTTCAGAGCTGGAAGCCGTATGACGTACTGAAAGTCGTCCGCGATCCAATGTACTGGGACGCCGCGAATGTTCACCTCGACGAAATCGACTTCTATCCGACCGCCGATCTGCCGACCGAAGTGAATCTGTACAGAGTTGGCCAGGTTGATGCACTGGGCAATCATGCCGTCCTCAATGCGTGGGTCGAAACCGTAAGAGTGATGAAGGACTACATGGACGCGCCTGAGGCGTCGAGCATCTACATCAACATCAACACCACGAAAGCTCCGATGAACGATCTGCGCGTGCGCAAGGCTTTCGACCTGGCTATCGACAAGGACACCTGGGTGAAGTGGCGCAAGATCACCAAGCCGCTGGCGGCGATTACACCGATTGGAATCTTTCACGATTATCAAATGCCCCCGGCCGCAAAATTCGATCCTGAACAAGCGCGAAAGCTGCTTGCTGATGCTGGATACCCGGTCACTAAGAACGGCGACGGCAGTTATAGCTGTCCGAAGTTCCCCGTGGAACAAGTCGAGTATGTCTATCCCTCGGCAACTTCGAACAAGATTATGGGCGAGTTTATGCAGGCGCAGTGGAAACAGAATCTTGGCGTCGTCGTCGCGCTGCGATCCATGGAGTTCAAAACATTTCTCGACGTGAGGGCGAGTCTTGATTACAAGGGGTTTGCGTTCGGGGCATTCTCGGCAGATTACATGGACCCGTTTACCTTTCTTAGCATTTACTACACGCCGACGGGTGACAACGGCACCGGGTGGTGGGACCAAAAATATGTTGACCTGCTCGACGAAGGAAACCGTACGCCGGATCGGTTAAAGCGCTTTGAGATTCTGTCACGAGCAGAGAGTTACATGCTCGCCGCGCAGCCAATCATTCCAATTGAAACGGGGGCGGTCAATTGGCTCAAGAAGCCTTAC
The DNA here is from genome assembly GCA_036403735.1 of Pyrinomonadaceae bacterium. Classification (GTDB taxonomy): domain Bacteria; phylum Acidobacteriota; class Blastocatellia; order Pyrinomonadales; family Pyrinomonadaceae; genus UBA11740. The sequence goes on along the minus strand of DASWQK010000460.1, from coordinate 1,171 downwards.
GTGAAAGGCCTGTATCCGAATGCGGGTTCGGTTCACGCGTGGAAATATGTTTACCTCGAGCGCGATCCGGCTAAGTGGGATTACGGCGTTCCTGACATGAAGTGAGTGATGCCTTTACAAGCGTTTAGAGGCGGGCTACCGCCCGCCCGTCGGGCAGTAGCCCGACTCTAAACAAGACACACGACAAGAAATGGTTCGTTTCATCATTCGCCGTTTGCTGATCACCATCCCGACGATCTTCGTCGTGATTACCTTGACCTGGGGTTTGATTCGACTGGCTCCCGGTAATTTCTATTCAGGCGAAAAGAAACTGCCGAAGTCGGTCGAAGCCGCGATTCGCGAAAACTATGGATTGAATAAACCCTGGTATGTTCAGTACGGCAAAACGATGAGCCACATCGTGCGCCTGGACTTTGGTACGTCGCTGAAGTATGAGGGCCAGTCGGTTAATCATATCATCGCGCGATCGCTGCCGGTTTCCGCTACCGTCGGTCTGCTCGCTTATCTGCTGGCCTTGATCGTCGGCATAGTTGCGGGCTCGATCGCCGCGGTCAAACAAAACACATTTTGGGATTACGCATCGATGGCCCTGGCGATGGTAGGGATTTCGATTCCGAACTTTGTCCTTGGCCCGCTGTTGGTCCTGGGTTTCTCGCTCTATCTCTATTGGGTGCCGCCGGCGCGATGGTACGGGTTCTTCAACAAGGGATTGATCCTGCCGGTACTCACCCTGTCCGCGATTTACATGGCTTACATTGCGCGACTGACGCGCGCCGGAATGCTGGAAGTAATGCGGTCTGACTACATTCGCACGGCGCGGGCGAAAGGACTATCCGAAAGGGCCGTGCTTGTGCGCCACGCGTTGCGCGGCGGGTTGATGCCGGTTGTTTCATTCACCGGGCCGGCTTTGGCTTTTCTCTTAACGGGCACGGTAGTAGTCGAACGCATTTTCGCGCTACCCGGTTTAGGCAACTATTTTATTCAAGCGTCTCTGAATCGTGACGAGCCTTTAATTATCGGTATTGTTGCTTTCGTCGCGATTACGCTGTTGATGATGAACCTGCTGGTCGATATCGCTTACGGCTTTCTCGATCCGCGAATTCGTTATTAGATCATTTGTTCGATGGACGACCGCGAAGACAGATTTAAGACGATTGAGCCCGTGGAACCG
>DASWQK010000459.1:0-5980 GCA_036403735.1 Pyrinomonadaceae bacterium | reverse complement strand
CGCCATACAGACCGCGTGATGCCCTCTGTTTCTTTGACAGCCTGGGATTGTCTGGATCGCCCTCTTCCCTATGCTTAATTCGAAACTCGTCCCAGTCATTGATGATCTTCAAAACATGCTTGCGAAACTTCTCAAGGAATGACTCGTACTTCGGGTCATCGGCCACAATGCCTTCGCGACTGCTTGTAAACCTATCTTCCGAATCATCGAGCCCATCAAAGTGGATTTGCCCGTAAAGGTAGCTTTCGACGACCCGGGCGGTCGGTACGTGTTTTAAAATGTCCCGTTCACGCAAGCGCCCATTAACAAAGAGATCAATACGCGCTCGTTCGTCCGTGGACATGATCTTAAGGTCCCTGGGTTTTTCAACGGAACCGATGAAGCCTCCTACACCCGCGATCTTGACGAGTCGTGTCTCATGATCGCTGCGGTCCTTTGCAAATCTCGATTTCAGGTCTTCGACGTAGGGATCTTCATGGTCGCCAATGATCCAGAGGAACTCGGTTTTTGCAGCCAAATCTTTCAAGTGCTTATACGTGATCTTTTTTCCGTCGAGAAAGATGTTGAAGGAGGAGTCGAGTAGCGAAAATCGGAAATAGAGCGCGATGATCTTTGAGAGGAATTCGAAGCTGCCCTTCACTCCTTCTTTGAGGCCTTCAAAATGGATGATTGTGCCGTGCTTGTGGCCACGCGTGTATTTGGCGAAGGGTCCGCGTTTCCATTCTCCGAGTTTGTATTCCTGGGGTGTCAAATCCTCGGTAATGGCATGGTCGAGTTCCGAATTATCAATCGTTCCACCGATGTAACTGCCGCCCTCGATTTTCGATATCACCGTCACCTTGTCGGCGCAGGATAACAGGGCCAGTTTCCCTATGCCTTTCCTTCCGATGAATGGTCTTCCTCCGGATGAATGAGTAGCACCTTCTTTTCTCTTGGAATATCCAATCTTCAGAAACTTGTTCTGAAAGTCTTGGGCAGTCATGCCTGCCCCATCGTCCTTGATAAAGAAGCTATTCTTGTCCCGGTGCACGAAAATCTCGACCTTCTTCGCATCGGCGTCCCAAGAGTTCGAAATCGCTTCTCCCAGAACAGTCGCGAAGCTACGGTAGAGGCTGCGGCCCAAATGATTCAAAACACTCAACGAGATCTCGAACGAAAACTGCGTGTCCGCCGTGCTGTCTTTGGTATCCGCGGTATTTTTGGCCATGGGAGCTCCTATCGTTGGTCGAACCTTTCAGGTGAGGGATTTTATACCGTCGGCGTTGCCCACGGCTATTAAATTTCACGCCTTTAGCGTGAATACCCGGTCGCTATCCCGACAAAAGTCGGGACCCTCACCCAACCTCTCCCGAAGGGAGAGGAGAAGACAGACCAAATACTGACCTCACGCGACCGCCCTCTTCCGCTCCTCAAATCCCTTCACCATCAGCCACACCGACAGCGCCAGATAGACGAAGCCGAGGGGCATACCCATGGCCGTGGGATAGGGGCTCGGATAAGGAATGAATTGCGGCAGGGTGATGCCGGTGATCTGCATTAGCGTCGTGAGCATTCCCAACGCAGCCAGGACGCGCGGAACCAATGCCGACCGCCAAAGTGTGACGAACAAAATGAACATCCAACTGACCATGACGAGCAGATGAGTGTAGTGCACCCACTTCCATGCTGAACGCACGGCGGCGGCTATCAGGTTATAAGCATCGACGTTCGCAGCTGCGCCCAGCTTCCCAAAGTCCTGACTCAAATTAAACAGCGACATCCAGGCGGCGTTCTCGACGCATTGAAGCGAAAAGTTTGCGATGGCCAGCGCGATGATCCAGACCGCGAGAGCTGAGGCGTACTGGCGAAAGACGGGCAGCGCAGTCACCGCCACCGCGATTGTGATTGCGCCACCCACGAATAAGAGCATCACAGACAGTCTGACCTGAAAAGACTTCGCGGCGTCGTTGGCATTGAAAGTTAGCGGCGCTGCCAGGGGGCGCAGCATGACGTATGGCGTGATGAGCCCAGTCGCCAAATGCAGCAGCAACAACACACCGGTAATTCGGCCTGTGCTCCTGAGTGATCTCATTGCGCACCTCCTGATAAGAAGAACGCCGGGGGATGATTCACCAGCGGTTAATGAATGTACGGAAGCGAGAATGACGGAGTTCCGCGCAAAAATTCTTGTGGTCGTTCCTGGTTAGGGTGATTTCGTGGTTGGGTTCTCGCTTATACAGCTGCAAGGCAGACCACGAACGAACACGAAGAGCGACGTCCGAGATCATAGATAAGTGGTGCCTCTAAACTGCAACTTGATTAGGTGATCTTCTTCACGATCAAGTCTATTGCCGTCAATTTCTTAACCCTTCCTTGCATCTGCGCGCATGGACAACGCAGCGGCGACGAAGTGCGTCGCAGCAAGGCCAACGGTTTACCTTCAGACTAAAAATTCCCGTCACCGTTTCGGTGCGTTCCCCAACCTGCAACCAATTTAGTAAAGAAAGGAAAGGACTAATGGATCTGACAAAACAATATGACGACGCGGAGCGACGCTTTCTCAAGAACCAGGCGCAGGAACTGAAGAGCACCAATCAGCCGTGCGAAATGCACACGCGAACGCAGGGTTCACTGTATAGGGGCCGAGTATTGGACGCCGATGAAGGCGGAATCGTGTTCCAGCAAGAGGACGGCCGTCGCGTCGCCGTGCCGATCTCGCTCGTGGAGAAGTTCATTGGCATCCCGATTTCCTGGAAGACTGGCGACTTTGAAGCACGAGGCGCCGCCGCTGGCGGCAACAACGCGTATTAAAGGCGTCGTGGCCAGGAGCGAAAAGTGCGGGGCTTTCTCACGGCCCCGCTCTTTTTCTGCCTGGCGTAACCCACCATTGAAGAGGGAATAAACCGGTCGCTATCTCGACAAAGTCGGGACCCTCACCCAAGCTCTCCCAAGGGGAGAGGGGAAGATACCGAACGAACGCGCGCGTCGGATTGATCTGTCGATGACTTATTGTGATCGATTCCTTCGGCTACAGATTCGCCCTGTCCACTTTCATCACCGCCCCCAACAAAACATTCGCGCCATTCTCAATATCCTGCGGACGCGAAAACTCTTTTGGTGAGTGGCTGATGCCGCCGATCGAGGGAATGAAGATCATGCCGACTGGTCCAATGCGCGCCATATCCTGCGCGTCGTGACCGGCGCCGCTCGGCATCTGCTTTGTTGTCAATCCCAATTCTTTCGCTGATTGATCGATGATTGCGCGGATGCGCGGATCGGTGGGCGCGGGAATGTTGGTGTTGAGTTCTTTGAAATTAAAAGTAACGCGGCTCGATTTCGCGATCTGATCGGCTTCGACGCGGATCTTTTGATACAGCATTTGGATCTTGGCCCCATCCAGATCTCGCAATTCCAAACTGCAGACAACTTTTCCGGGAATCACATTCGGTGCGCCGGGCAGCGCCTGGATCCTTCCCACGGTTCCGACTTGTCGCCCGGGCACACTCGTCACCACGCGATTAACCGTTTCGATAAATTTCGCGGCGGCCAGCAGAGCGTCCTGGCGATTATTCATCGCGGTCGTGCCCGCATGATTGGCAAAGCCTTCAATCGTGACGTCCCACCAGTTAATGCCGACGATGCCTTCGACCACACCGATGTCGATACGCTCGGCTTCCAGGGTGCCGCCCTGCTCGATATGCAGTTCAAGATAAGCCGCGATGCTTCCCTGCTCTCGCTTCACCGTCGCCAGCTTCGACAGATCGCCGCCGATAAACTTGATCCCGTCGCGCACAGTCTTGCCACTTTTGTTAACCAGATCGAATTCCTTCTCACTCAACTGGCCAACCACAGCTTCGCTGCCAATCAGTCCGCCTTCTTCGTTTTGAAAAATGATGACTTCCAGCGGATGCCGCGTCGTTACCTTGTTCTCGGCAAGTGTCTGCGCGACTTCGATCGCACCCAATGATCCAACATCGCCGTCGAAGTTGCCGCCTTCGGGCACGCTGTCGATGTGTGAGCCAAACAGAATCGGTTTGAGATTGTTATCGCTGCCGGCACGGCGCCCAACGAGATTACCCGCGGCATCGATCGAAACATCGAGCTTTGCCGCGCGCATCAGACCCAGAACGTATTCGCGACCTTGTCGATCGGCTTCGCTGTAGGCGACGCGACTGACGCCGCCCTGCGGGTTCTTGCCAAACTCAGATAGCGCCTTGAGATGTTCATTGAGGCGCGCGCCATTGACGCTCACTCGTGATTGAGATGAAAACGCAGCGCGATGTGCTGCAAGCGCGACGGCAGTCGCGAAAACGCCGAAGTTAAAATGACGACGATCCATGGCCCATGAGTTTACGCCCTCCCCCACGGTCGGGCTACTGCCCCGACTGACGTGTAGTGTCTTTTTCTGACCTTGCGCAACTTGGCGACTTGGCGTCTTTGCGTGAGATTCCTCTTGGTGCAAGTCGGCTCAAGCAAAAGCGCAAAGCCGCAAAGCCGCAAAGAAAACCGCAAAGTAAAACACTACTAGATGACGGTCAACCTCTCACGCTTTCCAGTCCTTTAACTCATCGACGACGCGCAAAACTTCGGCGCGTTTCTTTTCAAATACAGCGAACATCGCGATGATCGCTATGCCGGTGACGATACCGGCGACGTACCACAGCCACGTCCAGCCAAAGTTGACCGAGGCGTAATTGATCATTGTGGCAATCGCCAGCAGCAGAAATATCGAACCCAGCAGCAGGAAGGCCCGGATACGAAAGATCATACCCGCGAAAACACCAGCGACTGACAAACCGGCGAGCACCAGAGGCAGCCAGGGAGAACGCGCGACGCCGTTAAGAAAAATGTCCGCGGTCGAAGAAACATAGATCGCCACCAGACAGAGATATCGGATGCCGCTCATCTGGGCTTCGGAAAAATCTTTGCGATTTAAGTGGGCCGCGATCAGCACCGAGACGGCGGCCGGAATCAGCCACAGTTGCGGATGCTGAAGGAAATGATATTCAGACGTTTCATGCAACAGGTACCAGAGTCCCCCATTGCCCGCCAGCGCCGCCGCCAGGCCAAACCAAAACGAGCTCCGCAGTATCGAGAGCAGTCCGTAGAGCCCGCCGACCACGAACAGCAGCGTTGAGTATTCGACCTGCGATTGCGCGATCCAGAAACCGATCACCGGCAACAGAGGGAGAAATGCGCCGGTGCGTTCGATTGGCTGCGCGAGCACCCGGACTTTTTTGCGCCTGAGAAACTCGCTGACGGTGACCCCGGCATAGGCAATCGCCAGCACCACCAGCGGCCAGTAGCGCTGGAAGAATCCGTGAAAAAGCCATGGCATCGTCAACCGAATGTGCATGAAGAGCAGCACCAACATTACTTCGGCGGTATAGACGTACGCGCCGCGTACAGACTCAGACAGCGCCAGCGGATCGTGTCGCGGGGAAACTGCAAAGAAGATGCAGATAACGACTGCGGCGGCGAGAACCAGCGCGACGGTAATCAGGGCGAGGAACCGGACGCGCACGACGCCAAACTCGATCTGGTAATAGACTTCCGTACAAAGGACGAAGACGAGCGAAACGATGCCAATGATGCTCATCGCCGGTGCGCAGTCGCGAATCGCTTTAGTCCAATCGGGTTCGCGTTCAATCAACCTGTCGAGCCCCGCGCCGAAGACAGCCACGGTCGCAAACATCAGGGCCATCAGGATGACGGCGCGATTCAACCAGGTGCCGGTTGAGCCGGGCGTTAAAGACGACCAGCCGAAGAAGACCATTCCCAAAAGAAACATGGCCACCGCGGCGCGCTGCCATTTCACACGCAGACGGCCCTGGGCCATCAACCCGAATGTCAGCGCCTGTAAACCTACGGCCAACGCCGCAGTTGCGCGCAGACGCCATTCGGAGAACGTCAAATCGATCCAGAAGGTAGTAACGACTATGGTCGCGACGACGAGACTGTTGAAGAGGTTCAGCCACTTCAGCTCGTTTACAGTCGAGTC
>DASWQK010000458.1:0-23173 GCA_036403735.1 Pyrinomonadaceae bacterium | reverse complement strand
AAAAAGAAACGCCGGGCTTAGGGAACTGATTGGAGAGTTGGCACGCTATTGGCACACAAACAAGAAAGGGCATCCAGATCGGATGCCCTAACTTATTAATTCTTATGGTGAGCCGAGCAGGGCTCGAACCTGCGACCCGCTGATTAAGAGTCAGCTGCTCTACCAACTGAGCTATCGGCCCACAGCGAAATGGAAATTATACGTCGCGGATTCTCGTAGTCAAGCGAGCGGCAGAATAAAGTAGCGTACCAGGATCGATTTTCTCTGCGACCCTCCGCGGAATCCTCGGTCCGCTCGCTGCGGTTAATCGTCACGCGCGAAATCAAACCGCGGAGGAAGGACCGAGGTCTTCGCAGAGGAACGCGGCGCAAACTGAATTAGGACACCAGCGCTAATCAAATCGGAAACGGCGCTCATTAAAGAACGGCCCATCCGATCCGCATCTCCGCTGTTTCATTTTGCAAAAGCGCATCACTTCGCAGAGAATGTCGGTGTCATCAATATCGGAATCGCATAACGCTTCGCAAACGAACACCGACATGAAATATTACCAAAGCGTGCTGGAGTTAATCGGGAACACGCCACTCGTCAAACTCAATCGTCTTAATAAAGGATTGAAGCCTTTGGTTCTCGCCAAGATGGAGAACCTCAATCCCGGTTTTTCAGTGAAGGACCGCATTGGCATCTCGATGATCGAAGCCGCGGAGCGCGACGGTAAACTAAAACGCGGCGGCACAATTGTCGAAGCAACTTCCGGCAATACCGGCATCGGTTTGGCGATCGCCGCGTCAGTCAAAGGCTACAAGTGCATCTTTGTGATGACGGACAAAGCGTCGGTGGAAAAGTCGCGCTACTTAAAGGCGCTGGGTGCGGACGTGGTGATCACTCCCGTTTCGGCAAAGCACGGCACGCCCGATCATTATGTCTCGACCGCGCGACGCATCGCGGCGGAAACTCCGAATTCGTTTTATCCCGATCAGTATTCACATCCGGCTAATCCGGAAGCGCACTATCGGACGACCGGCCCGGAACTTTGGGAGCAGACCGAAGGAAAGATCACGCATTTTGTTTCGGGCATCGGCACGGGTGGCACAATCTCGGGAACTGGAAGGTTCTTGAAAGAGAAAAATCCCGACATCAGGATCATCGGCGCCGATCCGTTCGGATCGATTTATAAGACTTACAAAGACACGGGCAGGGTCCCCGAGACGACGCCATATCTGGTCGAAGGCATCGGCCAGGAGGTTTTGCCGGCGAACGCGCACATGCAATTCGTCGATGAAGTGCTCAACATTTCGGACCACGATTCGTTTGAAACTGCGCGCCAGCTTGGACGAGTGGAAGGAATTTTTTGTGGCGGCTCAACCGGAACCAATTGCGCCGCGGCTTTGCGCGTGGCCCGCGACCTGGATGAAAACGCGATCGTCGTCTTCATCGTTTGCGACACCGGCGAACACTATCTAACTAAATTCCACTCTGACGAATGGATTAAAGAAAAGCGACTGCTCGAGCCGCAAAAGATCACAGCCGGACTGATTGGTGAAACGAAGGGCAAAGCTGCGCCGAGCGATCTCGTGATTGTGGCGCCGGGCGATTTGGTGTCCGCGGCTTTAGCTAAGATGAACGAAATGGGGCTGACGCAGATTCCGGTGCTGGAAGACGGAAAGCCCGTCGGGTCGCTGCGCGAGAATCACTTGCTCTCAAAAGTTTTCAACGATCGTGATTTGCTCGAAGTGCCCGTAAGCAAAGTCATGGACAAGAGTTTTCCGACTGTCGATGTCGACGATGATGTGAATGTCGTGTCGCGAAAGCTGCGCACCAGCCCGGCGGTGCTGATCGAAGAATACGGCCGCATCACCGGCATCATCACGCGGCACGATTTGTTGGATGTGAGTGACAACGGCAACTAGGCGCGGCTTCGTTCGTAGAACTTCACCCGCAGTTGCTCAGCCAGTTGTCTAACCTCGTACAATTCGAATCCCTCTAAGAAGTTCGCTGGCATGAAGGTGTCGGCGCCTGCGACTGACAAAGGGACTTCTGTGACGACCCATCGATCGATGTGCGGCAGGAATGCTTCATAAATCTGGGCACCGCCGATCACAAACAGATCGCGCGTCAGCGTCTTCCGTAACGTCAACACCGATTCGACATCAGGCAAAGTAATAATAGAATCAGTGGCGGTGTTTCGCTTGCTCGTTAAGACAATGTTCATTCGATCGGGCAAAGGCCGCTTCAGCGTTTGCCAGGTTCGAGAGCCCATTACCACCGCGTTTCCGATCGTCGTTTGTTTGAAAAACTTCATGTCGGCAGGATAATGCCAGGCCAGCGTGCCACCTTTGCCGATAGCGAGATTTCGATCTACTGCGACGATACCAATGATGGACATTTTAGAGGACGAGCATCACACGCTGATGTTTTACCAGTGACCTGCGCGTTCACGTATCGTATCATCAGGTCGCCTTTCGACTACAGAACAGAGAAGAAAGATTGTGCTCTAAATCCAGTTTCTTCTCCGAGTCCTCTGCGGTAATGACTGTTAGAAAACCCTAACCGCAGAGAAATACCGAGGAACCCGCAGAGGGCGCAGAGATTCACAATTGAGCACTATCTGAAAAGCGTATGAGCGGTTTCTATCTGGCATTTGGGCTTACGGTCATCGGCATGCTGCTCTATCACCTTTCGCAGAAGACGGTGCCGAAAGAAGCGAACCCGTTTTTCGTCATTGTGATCGCTTACACTGTCGGTATCCTTTTTTGCCTTGCGTTCGCTTTCACCTACCCGGGAAAGAAAAGCCTGATCGAAACTTTCAAAGCCTCGAATTGGGCGGTGTTTACGTTGGGAGCCGCCGCCGCTCTAATTGAGTTGGGCTTCCTGCTCGCGTATCGCACCGGCTGGCGAATAAGCATCGCCGCGGTCGCTACCAATGCTGCTGCCGCGATCGTGTTAATTCCGGTCGGCCTGTTCGTCTACAAAGATCACCTATCGGTGCGTAACGTGATCGGGCTGATCTTGTGCGTCGTCGGACTTGCGCTTCTTGTACGGCAATAGCGCAATTGAGAAATTAAGTCCGATCAATCGTCTAACAAAAGAAGCTCGATGACTTCGCCCATGTTTCGCTGTAGTTCCTCTTTTGTTTCCGCTTGGCTATGTGCACCCGGGAAGCCGGGAACATAACCAACATAAAAGCCGGTGTCCTCACAGCGTTCAATGACATATTTGAAGTTCTTCATGATGTTTGCCTGTTAACAAAGACAGGTTATAAAGATCATGTCGCACCTAAACCGCGACTGGCGCCGAAATCTTCGCGTGCGATTCGTAACCGATAAGACTGAGATGCTCGTACTTGAAATCTAACAAGCCTGACAGGCCCCGCAGCCTTCCCTCTTCATCTTTGATTTCCAACTTCGGCAGTGGGCGAGGCTCGCGCGACAGCACTTCGTTAACTTGCTCGAGGTGATTTTGATAGATGTGATAATCGCCGAGTGTGTAAATGAAGTCGCCAACCTTTAACTCGCAGACATGCGCGACCAGGTGTGTAAGCAGCGCGTACGAGCTGATATTGAAAGGCACCCCGAGGAACGCATCCGCCGATCGTTGATAGAGCTGGCAATGAAGCACACGTTCGCCCGCGCGCTCCTCGATCTTAAATTGAAAGAGCGTGTGACACGGCGGCAAATCGACGTTGTCACATTCGCGCGGGTCCCAGCCGCTGACGATCAGTCTTCGCGAATTCGGATTCGTTTCGATCTCATTAACTAATCGCGCGATTTGATCGACGCCGTCGCGTTGAGGATAGTGACCACCGAATGATCGCCAGAGATACCCATAAATCGGGCCCATGTCGCCGGTTTCGCGCCCAAACCGGCGCGTGTGTGCTTCGTCGGCCCACTCTTTCCAGATGTCAATTCCCTTCTCTCGCAGGTTTGCTTCGTTCGTGTCACCCGTGAGAAACCAAAACAACTCTTCCGCTATCCAGCGAAATGGAACCCGCTTGGTCGTGACGATGGGAAAGCCTTCGCTGAGATCAAACCGAGCCTGATATCCGAAGTGTGAGACGGTGCCGACACCCGTGCGATCATGATGCTCTGTGCCTTTGTCCAGAATTGAGCGAAGGATTTGATGGTATTGCTTCATGTTCCAAGCAGCTAAGAGTTAATGCCAAGCACGATTTCCTTAACAGCTTCAATCAATCGCTCAACTTCATCATCGCTCGTGTAGCAGGCGCAGCCGACGCGCACCAATCCTTCAGGTTGCAGGCCGAGCCGATCCACAACCGTCTGCGCATAAAAATCCCCGTGCGAAACGAACAGGCCTCGTTCTGCCAGACGGCGTGCGACTTCGGTTGAGGCGACATTCTTAATAATGAATGAGACGGTTGGCGTGCGTTCGACGTCCGGCGATGGTCCATAAAGACGAACGCCGTCAATTCGCGCCAGCGAATCCCAGAGAACCCGGACCTGAGGCGAACTGTGAGCGCGAAGACCGTCGAACGCTGTTTCCAGCTGCTCGCGACGGGAACGCAAGCTAACAGCTTGCGCTACCAGCGACGCATAGAAGTCCACGGCCGCGGCGGCGCCCGCAATGCCTTCATGACTGAGTGTGCCTACCTCAACTCGCTCGGGCCCGGTATCCGGCGCCGGCTGCAACTTCGGAAAATCGATCGACTCCAGCAAGTCTTTCTTTCCGTAAAAGACGCTGATGTGAGGGCCATAAAATTTATAAGCTGAGCAGGTCAGGAAGTCGCAATCGATCTGTTGCACGTCACACAAAAAATATGGTGCGTAATGAACCGCATCAACCAACGCCAGCGCGCCGACTGAATGCGCGAGCTGAACTGCGCGGCGATAATCGTTCACCGTTCCCAGCGCGTTACAGCCCGCGCCGAACGCCACCACCTTTGTTCGCTGGTTGACCAATCTCTCAAAATCATTCCAATCGAGCTGGCCACTTTCCGGATCCATTTGCGCGACGTTTAGGGCCACACCCCGTTCGCTGACTAACGCCTGCCACGGCGCAACGTTCGCGTGATGCTCGAGTTCGGTGATGACGATCTCATCACCTGGGCCCAGCGTGCGTCCGAGAGCTCGCGACAGGTGATAGATCATCGAAGTGGTATTCGCCGCGAAGACAACCTCATTGGCTGAAGCGTTCATGAAATCGGCAAACGTGTGGCGCGCGGATTCAATGATCGCGTCGGTTTCGCGACTCGTCGGATATTCCCAGTGCGTGTTCGCGTTGTGATTCAGCAAGTAGTCCGTAACCGCATCGACCACGACGCGCGGCGTCTGCGTGCCGCCGGGCGCGTCGAAATATGCAACCGGATATCCGTTGTGTTCGCGCTCAAGTGCCGGAAACTGCGCACGAATTTCCTTGGTCGAGGCAATCTCGTTTACCTGGTGTGCTGATGGTGTGCTCATACAATCAATAAAGGCGTCATCGAAGTACGTGATGCTATCAGAAATATTTGCAAATTTCGCCCGCCGGCTGAAGTTGATAGCGTTCGAATCTCAGTTTTTTGCAGCAAACAGTTAGTCTACGCGCAAGCTAACAGCTCGCGTTACCACCGGCCCTGACTAGATCCTCTGTTGATCCGGCATCGTAGTTGCACCAACCATAGTTCGAACCTGGAGCATTCGGTAAAAGGCCACTCTGTGGCGCTTAAGCGAACGCTCAGAGACAGAACTGTACGTGAAGGCGACACAAGCTTCGCGGACATTGTTTAGAGGCGGGCTACTGCCCGCCGGGTCGCTGGTAAGGGCGGGCAGTAGCCCGCCCCTAAACGGATTTGATGTTACGGCGAATCAACATCAGCGCGGTGCTTATCGTATTTGTTTGCTTCTTTTTGCCGTGGGAGCAGGTGAGTTGCGGTGGAGCCAGGGACACGCTAAACGGCTTGGATCTGGCGCGCCATGATCACCCCTCGCTCTGGTTAATTCCATTGATGATGTTGGCGGTGCTGGTCGTTGGATTTATTCGTCGTCAAGGTGAAAACGCTCGATTGCTTTCGATCGTGAATCTCATATCCGGCGCTCTGGCCGCTTACTTGATGAATAACGAACGGCTGCGTGTCCATGATGACTCAGGCATTATTTCAGTTCAGCTTACGGGATGGTTTTGGTTAGCGTTTCTGTCATCGTTGGCGATGATAGCTACGGCGTTGGCTATGCTGTTGAAGAGGCAACGAGCGCCCTAGGATTACGGTTATGGTTCTGTCACTAAAATCAGAAAGGCTTAAGCGCTACAAAGATATTGTCGCGCTGTTGGTCAAGTACGGCCGATCGGATTTGGTCAACCAGTCCGATATAACTCCCGCTGAGGGACTATCCCGCGAACAAGTCGCAACCGCGGACGAGAGGGCGTACGAGCTCGCTTCCGACCTGGAAGCGTTGGGTCCGACTTTTATCAAACTGGGCCAACTTCTTTCGACGCGCGGCGATCTCTTGCCCGAGCCCTACATCGAAGCGCTGGAGCGTTTGCAAGATCAGATTGAACCCTTTCCGTATGAGGAGGTCGAGCGAATCGTTTCGTCTGAGCTTGGGGGCCGTCTCTCAAAGCTCTTTCTAAAATTTAACACTGAACCATTCGCAGCGGCGTCTCTGGCCCAAGTGCATCGCGCTACCATGCGCGATGGTCGCGCCGTTGTCGTAAAGGTGCAGCGTCCGGCCATTCGTGAACAAATCGTTGAAGATCTTGAAGCGCTCGGGCAAGTTGCCGAGTTTATCGACGCGCACACTGAAATCGGCAAGCGCTACGAGTTCACAAACATGCTCGCGGATCTGCGTGGGAGTCTGCTGCATGAATTGGATTTTCAGCGTGAGGGCGCGAACCTTCATAAATTGCGCAAGAGTTTGCGCGAGTTCGAGAACATAATTATTCCTGAGCCGATCGATGACTACACCACCGCGCGCGTGCTTACAATGGAATACATTCCCGGCAAGAAGATCACGGAAGTCAGCGCGCTGCGGATGATGGAGATGGACACCGCAGGTTTGTCCACGGAAATTTTTCGCGCTTATCTGAAACAGATCTTGGTCGATGGCTTCTTTCATGCCGATCCGCATCCCGGCAATGTATTTGTCACCGAAGACGACCGCATAGCTTTACTTGACCTGGGAATGGTGTCGAATATTTCAGGCAACTTTCGCGAAGACCTGCTGCGTTTGCTGCTGGCAATAAGCGAGGGCCGGGGCGACGAAGCAGCGGAAGTCTCTATCAAAATGGGAGAGGCAAAACCCAATTTTGATAAGCGTGATTTCGAACATCGCATCGCGCGGCTGGTGGCCCAACATGGGGACGCCACCTACGAGCAGATTCATGCGGGTAAGATGGTCTTGGAGATTCAGCGAATTGGAGCAGAGTGTTGGTTCCGACAGGCCCCAGAGTTCACGATGATTGCCAAAACGATGATGAATCTGGATCGCGTAGTTTATGTGCTCGATCCAACATTCGATCCGAATGCGATAATTCGGCAGGAAGCGACAAACATCATGGCGCGGCAGGTTGTGCAGAGTGTCGAGCCCGGTGCGATTCTGGCGCGGGGGATCGAAGTTAAAGAATTTGTTGAGCGACTGCCTACCCGCGTGAATAAGATTCTGGACACCATAGGCAATAACGAATTAAAGATTAGTGTTGATGCGATCGATGAGAAGGTGGTGCTCGACGGGCTCCAGAAAGTTGCCAACCGGATCACGCTCGGGCTGGTGCTCGCGGCTTTGATCGTCGGCGCTGCACTAATGATGCGGGTTGATACTCCTTTTCGGATTTTTGGCTACCCTGGACTGCCTACGATCTTCTTTCTTCTGGCTGCGCTGGCCGGGATAATCCTGGTCGCTAGCATCCTGATAACTGACGAAAAGCCTAAGAAAAAGGCGGGTGAGGAGTAATTACCACGCCCGCAAATCCTTTCAGAATCCGGGCCGGCGAAGAATCCGGTTTGCAACTATTGGCCAAATCAGGCATCATAGTGACCGTCAATCCTTCTCTCGCATCAACGGTGATGCGCCCGCGCACAAAACGATAAGCGCCGGACGTTTGGATAGTTCGAGAGCAGGCTAGTTACGAAATCTTCGAAGCCGCTCCTACTTGAGAGCATCCGAACCTGGTCCTTCGACCGCTACCGTTTCGCCGAAGCCCAATCTGATTCGCAGCTTCTTTTCATTCCCTAACGGGGAAAGGTTAATTTTACATGTCAACTAAACTCTATATTGGAAACCTCGCTTTCCAAACGACCAGTCAGGAGCTGCAGGAATTGTTTGCCCAAGCCGGTACCGTTGAATCAGCGAGTGTTGTTGAAGACCGCATGACCGGACGTTCGCGGGGCTTCGCCTTCGTGGAAATGTCCACCAAAGAAGAAGCCAACGCTGCCATCGAGCAATTCAATGGCAAAGAACTGGGTGGTCGCGCTTTGAAGGTCAACGAAGCCAAGCCGCGCGAGAGTCGCCCAGGCGGCGGCGGTGGCCGTGGCTTTGGCGGTGGCGGCGGTGGTCGCAGCGGCGGCGGTTACGGTGGTAATCGTAACGGCGGCGGCGGTCGCAGCGGCGGCGGCTATGGCGGCGGCGGCGGTGGCAATCGTGAACCTCGCTGGTAATAACCAGTGAGGGGTGAGTAGCAAGCAGTTCTTTTGTGTCTCCCCACGATCTGGCGTGTGAGTGCTAATCATGGCGAACACGAAAGGCTGCGCTGCTCAGGAACCAATAGCGATGATTTCATTGTCGCTCTAACCAAAGGAGTATATGGATTTTTCTCAACTGGGACTCGCGCCCGCGCAACTGAGCGCCTGCAAGTCTCTCGGATATAACGAACCGACACCAATTCAGCGACAGGCGATTCCTGTCATCCTCAGCGGCCGAGACGTAATCGGCTGTGCCGAAACCGGCACCGGCAAGACGGCCGCATTTTTCCTTCCCATTATTCAAAAGCTCAGCGAACGCTCGAGACCGGGCCTTCGGGTACTGGTACTGGCGCCGACGCGCGAGCTGGCGCTTCAGATTCAAAAGAATTATGGCGAGCTTAACCACGCCAAGACGAATCGCAGTGTGATCGCGATCGGCGGCGCAAACATCCGCACCCAAATCAGCGAGCTGCGAAAGGGTGCCTGCGTATTGATTGCGACGCCCGGCCGTTTGCTTGATTTGACAGAGCGCGGCGCTGTTAACCTTTCAACGATCGAAGTTCTGGTCCTGGATGAAGCAGATCGCATGCTGGACATGGGATTTCTGCCGGCAATTCGGCGGGTTCTCTCGATGTTACCGACAAAACGTCAGACGCTTTTGTTTTCGGCGACTATGTCCGCGAACATCGAACAACTGGCTCGTTCCACGATGAAAGAGCCGAAGCTAATCGAAGTAAATACGCGCGGCCAGGCGGCCACGATGGTCGAGCAGACTGCTTACCATGTTGAGCAGCATTCGAAAACGGCGCTCTTGCTTGAGCTGCTGGAAAAAGAGCGCGAACCATTTGAACGCGTCCTTGTATTCACCCGAACGCGAAGAGGGGCCGAGCGCCTTTCGCACATTCTGAAAGCCCGCGATCACAGCGTGAATCGAATTCATGCTGATCGTTCGCAACCGCAGCGCGAGGCAGCGTTGCGCGAATTCAGCGACGGTAGTACGCGCGTGCTGGTGGCAACCGACATCGCCGCTCGTGGACTGGATGTTGATTCGGTTTCGCATGTTATCAATTACGACGTGCCCGCGGCGCCGGAAGACTACGTGCATCGCGTGGGCCGCACCGGCAGGGCCGGCAACCAGGGCAAGGCGATCACAATCGTGGCGCCCGTCGATGAGTTGTCGATGCGGGCAATTGAACGGCTTACTGGACAAACCGTAAAGCGAGTGGTGCCCAAGGGTTTTGGCGGCGTGCAAATTCTGGACGCTTTGCCAGGCAAACCGATCGCGGGCCTGGCACGCCCGCGGAGTAATTCAGTCCGGTCGTTTCGTCCGCGTCGCTCGCGATAGTTGATTTGTGTTTGAAGCCCGCGCGTAAGCAATCCCGACGCCTCGGGACTCCTGACGGTCGGGCTTCTGACACATTCGGCCAAGGACAGATTTTGTGATTAATTTAAGGAGCACTAAAATGGAAGACAAACAAACTTTTGCAATCGGGGATCGAGTCGAGCAGATGTGCGCTACGTGTGGTGAAGAGCGTGGTCACATCGTCGCATCAATGACTAAAGCCGGAAAGGTAACGCGCGTTAGTTGCCCGATATGTGGCTCGCGAGTTCCCTATAAGAGCGGCACGACCCGTCGAGCCTCAAACAAGGTAGGCGCACCTTACGATCGCGCGCGCACTTATCGTCGCGGACAAACAATCATGCATCCGACGTTCGGTGAAGGTGAAGTGACCGCGATTATTGAATCGGGCAAGATGGATGTGCTGTTCGCAGATCGAATGCGCCGGCTAATCCATTCGGTTTAGCTTTCGCTGTACGCATCGCTGAGCTTGCGAAAGTGATATCCCATCGCTGCCAGGCGCAGCGATTCGGCGATCCTGGTGTGGTGTTTGAAAAGAGTTCGCGTGAAAAAGCGCCAGAATTCTTTGCGCTCACGATCGATTACTCCCAGCCTGACCAAAACCCTCGTCAATGATGCCAGGGCATTGATAACGTTGTAGTGCTGTGGCTCGCTAAATTGCTGCGCCGTCCGCTTCATCGAAGCCAGCACGCGTTCGTAGTATTCGCGTGGACTGTAAATAGTCTGCATGATTGTCTGATAGCCCTGGACCAAAAACGCGGGATCCATTCGAGTCTTGAAGTTTAACGTGCAGACAGTATTGTTTCCGGAAGCTTCACCGAGTAAGCGGCCCTCGCGTTCCAATCTTTTCCAAAGTTGCGTTTCAGGAAGCGCGTTGAGCAGTCCCACCATCGCGAGGGGAATCGCGCTCTTGCGAATGAAATCGATCTGCCGCTCAAAAATATCGAGTGGATCATTATCAAACCCAACAATAAAGCCGGCCATCACTTCCATCCCGTAGCTCTGAATCTTCTTAACGGAACCCAGGAGATCGCCGCGGTTTTGCGACTTCTGTGCTTCGTGCAAGCTCTCTTCGACCGGCGTTTCGATGCCAATGAAAACGCGCCGGAAGCCCGCGTCGCGCATGTTGGCCAGCAACGCTTCATCGTCGGCGAGGTTCAGGCTTGATTCCGTGATCAGCGAAAAGGGGAAGCCATGGTCCTTCTGCCATTTTGCGATGTCGGGCAGGAGCAGTCG
The DNA here is from genome assembly GCA_036403735.1 of Pyrinomonadaceae bacterium. Taxonomy (GTDB): domain Bacteria; phylum Acidobacteriota; class Blastocatellia; order Pyrinomonadales; family Pyrinomonadaceae; genus UBA11740. The sequence continues at coordinate 11,966 of DASWQK010000458.1, read as the reverse complement.
CACGTTCTTTTTGTTGCCGATGAAATTATCATCAACGATGAAGAGGGTGCCGCGCCAATTCAGCTTGTATAGTGCATCGAATTCGGAGAGCATCTGCTGATTGCTCTTGGTTCGTGGTACGCGTCCGTAGATTTCGATGATGTCGCAGAACTCACACGAGAAAGGACAGCCGCGCGAGTACTGAACCGACATCGCGCTGTAACGCTTGAGATTCGCCAGTTCAAAGTGGGCCATCGGCGTGGCCGACAACGGCGGACGCTCGGCGGCCTGGTAGGTGCGTTTGGCTTCGCCGCGCGCCAGATCCTCAATAAAGATCGGCAGCGTCGTTTCCGCCTCGCCGAGAAAGATGTGATCGGCTTCGGGCAAGTCTTCAATGGTGGTGGTTACGTACGGGCCGCCGAGCACTACCTTCTTGCCGCGTGCCTTCGCCTGTCGCACCACATCTCGAAGAGAGTCTTTTTGCACCAGCATCGCCGTGGCGAATACCATGTCGGCCCACTCAATATCCGAAGCCTTCAACTTCTGTACGTTCAAGTCGACCAGTCTTCGCTCCCACGATTGGGGCAGCAAAGCAGAAACTGTCAGCAGTCCCAGCGGCGGAAACGCGCAACGTTTCCCCTCGAACGGCAACGCATGCCGAAAACTCCAATAAGTATCGGGGAATTCAGGGTTAACCAATAAAACTTTCATCTTTTTCCGCCTTGTCTATCCAGCAAACACGACCCACAAAAACCAATCGAGCCGCGCACGGGCGGCCGACACAAATGATCGAGAGCTTGTCGCTCTGTAAGAACGTGATGGCTAACGGCGCGACTTAACGGGCTTATGGTTGCGACCCATCGTCAGCACATCGCCGGGCTTACATTTCAGCGTTTTGCAGATCGACTCGAGGGTATTAAACGTAATCCCCTGGGCCTTGTCTTTCTTGAGCCGCCACAACGTCGTGTGGCTCACGCCGGTCTCTTTGGCCAGCCAATAAAAAGATCTGCCTTGAGCTTTCAATAAATGATCGATGTGAACTCTGATCATTGCACCTTTTCTACTAATTCTACTAACGCTTGCAGCATACACCGTATGCCTCACTTCTGTCTAATACTAATCGATGAGATATATCTCGTGTTTGACATATAGTGCGTATGACGGTAATCTTCACTACAGATAGAGTTCCGGCTAACTCCGTGCTCAGTCTTCTGGGATTCTCCAGATTACCTGAAGTCAGCTGAATGTCCGCGGACTTAAACTCGAAATGAGTTCGATTCTTTTCGTGTATCTGTAATGACTGGCGGGATGCCAAATGATCGTTTGTGAATTTTGCGTGCATTACACGGAAGGCAGGGAATGCCGGATGGGCCTGAACATTCCCAAGGCCATGAGTTGCCGCGAATTCAAACCGGTAATCGAAAAGTTTTGCGCCGATCCAAAAGATTTCGTAAGTGAAAACCAAATTGTTCAGATGGCAACCTTCTTCGGTTTTCAGCGAACCGAACTCAAGAAGGTCAAAGCCATGGCGGCGGGCGAAGTTAAACGCTCGCTGGCGGCCTGTTGAAACCCACTAAATAAGAGATGAAGACATCAACTACAAAGTCAAAGCCCGGCAAGAAGGGCGTGAATTGGGGAACAGCTATTTTCCTCATTTCGGCTCACCTTGCTGCAATCGCAGCCTTATTTTTCTTTAGCTGGCCGGCGCTCATCAGCGCTGTAGTTCTCTATTGGGTTGGTGGCAGCGGCATAGGGATGGGCTTTCATCGGCTCCTCACTCATCGCGGGTATCGCGTACCAAAGCCAATCGAATATTTTCTGATTATCTCTGGATCGCTGGCCCTCGAAGGCGGACCGATTCAATGGGTCACTACACATCGCATTCATCATGCGCATACGGATCGAGACGGCGATCCACATACACCGCGCGATGGCGGCTGGTGGGCGCACATGGGTTGGATCTTGCGCGGCACTGCACAGGATCATGATCAAGCGACCCTCGAGCGATATGCGCCCGACCTGATCAAAAATCGATTCTATGTTCTGCTCGACCGTTTCTATTACGTGCCATTGATCATTCTTGCCGTCTTGATGCTCGCCTTCGGCGGTTGGAGTGTCCTGCTCTGGGGAATCTTTGTGCGGGTGACGCTCGGGCTCCACGCGACGTGGCTGGTGAACTCGGCCACTCATATGTGGGGCAAGAAGCGCTTCGACACCGGTGAAGACTCGCGCAACAGTTGGTGGGTAGCCCTGCTCACTTTTGGCGAGGGCTGGCACAACAACCATCATGCGCATCCGACCTCCGCTCGTCATGGATTAAAGTGGTACGAAGTTGATTTTAACTGGTGGGGTATCCGCGTGCTGCAATTACTGGGACTGGCGCGAGGCATAAAACGGACGCGCTTTGATTCATCGACAGCAGCGTGGCGGCTGGTCCGCGGTAAGAGCAAGAGAAAGCGTTCGTTTGCGAATGCGCAAGCTGGCCGCGCCTAATCAATGCCGAAGATTATTTGGTCATGTTCCCATTGTGGAGAGGTTCCACCAATCTGGCAGTTCAAATGCACCAATTGCCATCGGCTGGCGCTCAGTTGGCTGCACCTGATCTTAGTGAGCGCGGTAGCTCTGTCGGTCATCTTCATTGTATTAAAGCAGATCTAGAAATGAACGGCCTGCGAGTGTACATCGACGGCGACGGGGACGCAGCCGAGACGCGCAGGACCCGACCCGTGTTTTACTGCCGGCGCGAAGATGGCCCATACTATAAATGGGTCTATGACGAGGCGCTTCGCCAGTGGCGAGTAGGACGCGTGATGAAATCCGCCAGCTTCGCGAGAACGCTGTCGGCTGCGGCTTGGAAAACCTTACCTGCTACACTCCAGAGAAGCATCGTCGAACACTATCAGGATTAAGATACTCAGAAGGAGACTCTAATTGGCAAAAGATGATTTAATTCCCGCGGAAGGCACGATTATCGACAAACAGCCGAACGCATTTTTCAAGGTTCAACTCGACAACAGTTCCCATGTCGTGTTGGCCGCCATCTCCGGCAAAATGCGCAAGCACCGCATTCGCATTCTGGTCGGCGATCGCGTCAGCGTCGAAATGTCGCCCTATGATCTAACGCGCGGACGAATCACCTATCGCTACAGGTAGTGTCTTAACGAAAGAGATCTACTCGATCTTCTTAATACTTCCTATCAGCTTCAAATAATCAGCGGCGTGCTTTTCGATAAGGTCGGGAGCCGCAAAGGTTAGGATAATTAAAGGTCTTTTCGCTCCGAGCACGTCCACGCTCCAGGCAATTGTCGCTCCGCTTACTACACCTGTGCCGCTCTGTGAAAAGTGCGCCATCCCGTTGTGCGTATCCTGTGTGGGCTTATCTGTTGTCTTAATGTTCTTGATCGTCTTGTCCAACTCTTTATCAAGAGCCTTGACCGCCGCCTCGAACGAATCTTCGTCAGGAACCCAGAAGACCACTTGCAGGCCGTCATCCGCCGATGAAACGGTTATGACTTCCCCGTCCGGTTTTGCCTTCCAGCCTTTTGGCAGAACGAATTGAACGCCGGCTTCTGTATGGGTGAATTTTTCGTCACCCTGGCCGCTGGCGACTTTCGATTCCAGTCGTGCCTTCGCCGAAGCTCCGCTTAATAGCAAACCAACCAGCGCGAGACAGATCGTAATTGTTAGTTTCTTCAAGACAGTTTCTCCTTTGGTCTTGATCTCTGATGAGTCAGGCTGCGCGACGTAACGAAGCCGGAGCGTTCTTTATGTCCAACTCCTTAAGCAGGTAACCGGCTCCGCCGAACTTGTCGGCAATGAACAGAACGTAACGAATGTCGACTGAAATGGCCCGATCCTTCGCGTCATTGTAGAAAAAGTCATTTCCCAGGCCTTCGTAATTGCCGTCGAAAACTATTCCTACCTGTTCGCCGCGTCCGTTCATGATTGGCGAACCTGAATTCCCGCCGATGATATCCGTCGTCGAAAGAAAATCGACCGGCACATTTTGTCCGTCGGGTGTCGCGTACGGACCAAAGTCGTGCGCGCGATAAAGCTGCTTAAGTCTCTCGGGCGCGTCGAAAGGCTCGCGCCCGGTGTCTTTCTCGATCACTCCGGAAAGATTTGTGAATGGTTGATAGACGGCTGCGTCATGCGGCACATATCCTTTCACTTCGCCATAAGTGAACCGCAGAGTCCGATTCGCATCGGGATAGGGCTTGTTCGCACGCATCTCAGTCATTCCGCTAAACAAGAGCGGACGCCCTCGCGCGACGGTTGCGTTGAAGGTGCGCGTGCGAGCGTCTGCTTCTGAACCCAACCCATCTAGGTCACTCGCTAGATCTATCAACGGATCGTGCAAGTCGCGTAATTGCGCGGCCGACATGTCGAACAAGGCATTCATCGCCTGAGCCGATGAAAAGTTTTTGCTCTCAGCGATAGAACGCGCAAATTCTTCTTCAGCCCGAACCCGAGCATTGCCGGTCAAATTGCCAAAGCGCTTTTCAATCGGGTCAATCTTCTGACCGGCCGGCAGGTCAGCAACTTCACGCAAGAGAAAGGCGAGCACACGCCGTTCGAAGCCTGGCATTCTCTCCGCGAGAACTCCCGCCACGGCCGCGCGCACTTGCATAGCCACCAGAGCAAGACTTGCATTGCGCTGCGACTGTGGCTTTTCCTTATCGGCGGCAACCGCGGTAATCACGCCGGCGACATCAAACGTGTCGTCGATGCCGGCTATTTGAGCAACCAGTGTGTCGCGCGGCTGAGTTTTTGCGAGTTCCTCGTATGCCTTTTGTAAGATAGGTAACACCTCTCCATATTTTTTCTGCCTGTCCGGATTAGCGTTTACCCAGCGAGTGAATTCAGCTTCGTCCTTCCGCCTCTGTTCGACGACTCCCTCACGTCGCAGCGCAATAACCGACCCTTCAAAATCCTTCAGGGTGTTCGCGATGTCGAAGATTCTGCTTTGCAGCTTGATTTGAAGGTCGCGGTTTCCCTTCCCTTCTTCTTGCAACGCATCGATCTGCGCATGAAAGAGATTGGCGAACAGCGGCATGAAAACATCCTGGTTGTAGGCAATGGAATAGCTCTCACGATAGCGCTTGGTCGAACCCGGATAGCCCATCACCATCACGAAATCATTTTCCTTAATACCGCCCATTGAGATCGACAAAAACTTCTTCGGTTTGTAAGGCACGTTGCTGGCTGAGTATTCGGCGGGTTTGCCGTCAGCGCCGACGTAGACGCGCATAAAGGTAAAGTCGCCATCATGACGCGGCCATTCAAAGTTGTCCGGGTCGCCGCCGAAAAAGCCTATGTTCTTCGGAGGCGCGTAAACGATGCGTACGTCCCGCAGCTTCAGATAGGTGAAAAGGTAATAAGAAAGACCTTCGTTCAGCGGCTGAACTTGCGCCGTGATCCCATCGTCAGGCTTGGCATTCGCCGTTTGGATCGAACGGATTTTCGCGCCAATCGCGGCGCTGCGTGCCTGCGCAGACATTGTGTCAGTCACACCGCTAAGAACTTCCGACGTCACATCCTTCAGATCCTGAGTTATCTGGACGGTGTATTCCTTAGCCGGCAATTCTTCGCCGTGGTTTTTCGCGAGATAGCCATTCGTCGCATAGTCCTTAGTCGGATCGGAAGCCGAAACCAGCGCGTCGAAGGCAACGTGATGATTCGTCAACAGCAGGCCTTCCGGCGACAGGAACTCGCCGGTTCCGCCATCAACAATGACGACCGCGTCCTTAATGCTCGGGCCGTTGGGATTGTAAATGTCGGTCAGGGGAATCTTCAGACCCATCTGCTGAAGTTTTTTGATCGGTAAATCGTTCAGCGTGTCCGGCAGGAACATCCCCTCATCACCGAGGACCGACACCGGAATAAAACTGATAAGAAGAAACAGAGAAACGAAAAGCGCAGCCGCGCGCGAGCGATTCGAAGTCATCAAATGAATTCCTTTGTGGTTATTTGACAGATAAGGGATGTTAGCAGACGCGGAAAACGAATGCGAAACGAGGCGAGGGGCGACAGGGACAGGCTGAAATTACGGCGTTAAAGTACTAACTTTAGTTGTTCGATCGTCAAGATCGTCCCGACTCAAGTCGGTACTCCAAACTCCGCATCGATTACTGCTTTTCAGCTCCGGGTAAGTACGGTTTCGGATCGACTGGCTGATTATTAATGCGCACCTCGTAATGCAAGTGCGGGCCGGTCGAGCGACCGGTCGAGCCGACGAGACCGATCACGTCGCCAGTGTTCACGGTCTGGCCCACGGCAACGTTAATCTTCGACAGGTGACCATATCGCGTGGACAAGCCGCTGCCATGATCTACATAGACCACGTTTCCATAGCCACGCTGCCAACCGGCAATGGTCACTTTGCCTGCCGCGGCGACTTGAACGGGAGTTCCGTAGGCCGCGTCGATATCCTGTCCTTCGTGAAACTCGTGGCCCCGGCCGGTAAATGGATTGCGCCGACCACCGACACCACTCTCGAGTCTTCCGAAGACAGGCCAAATCGACGGCACCACGCCGCGCGAGCGCAGGAACGCTTCGTACATTCGCATCTCACGCTCGAGCTTTTCAGTCTTTGCTTCCAGGGCTGCGAGCGCCGCCGCGCTATTCACCGGTCGCGCGGGTCCGCCCTGGCCGTGCGGGACAGGCGCGTCTTTATCCATGCCTGACACTTCGGCGAGTTTGCGCGACGTGTCTTCGACAGCATCGACACGATGGTTCAAGTTCTGTAGCTCTTGCCGCTGCTTATCATTCTCTGCTCGCAGTCGCTGATTTTCGTGCTGAGTGCGCAGATGCTCGGCTTGCTGTGTCAGTCCGTAAAATCCATACATCACACCGCACAGAACTACGAACAGGCCGGCGGCGGATGCTTTCAGCCAACGCTTATGAACGCATATACGGCGAATGTGTGCTCTGGATCTCGAAGTACGGGCGACTATAAACGCATAAAACCGGTCGTCTCTGGTCATCTTCTGCTCCTGTCGATCACAGCGCGCGCTTGAAAAGCGGGGGCCGCACTGCGACCGCAAAGTTACAGACGCCGACGGAGGGCGACTGAAAACTATTCAAATATGAGGCTAAAAACAAACGAACCTGCTAGAAGGTTCAAGCCCTGCTTGAAGCTAACAGCGGACGCCGATATGAATCGCCGGGTATGATCCGATTCAGGATTCAGGTCCTTGATTGCTGCTAGAGCGCGAACCCTATCACACGGGAAAGCCCGAAGGCAAACGCAGAAACGCATGGGTCGTGATGTGGATCACGAAAGCACAGAAGTATGGAAGGAGTGAAGAGACGAGTGAGCTGATTACGACTCTTTGACGTTCTTGTCGCGGCACCAATCGCGGAGCATGGCCACCGCAATAGACACGAGCACGATGACAAACGCGACGATGATAACGAACTTAACTATAGCAAACACAAAACCGAAACCGATGATCAGCCATTTGAGCAAAGCGAACGCAAGAATGATTGTGGCCGCGACTGACGTGCCGCGAAAAAGTGCTATTAAAATTCCCATAATATCTATCCCACCGCGCTAAGCTGTGATTAAGCGAACAATCATTTCATGCGTGCCGAGCGGAGCTGTCGCGCACCTGCGTGAGTCGGAAAATCGCTATCGCCAAATCTTGCGGATTCGACGCGCCAACTGGCGACCGATGATGGCGGATTGACTTCCACCGCTCGCAATTCCTCGCGACGCCGGCGACGCTTCAAATAATCAAACAACATGTAAGAGCCAAGGATTACGAGGGCCACCGGCAGCGTTCGCTTAACGGGAAACTGAACACCCAGCAGAGTGTGCGCCAGGAACACTGAACCTAACGCAACCAGGGTGACTCCCCAGGCGATTGGATTGCCGTACAGCTGTCGTGCGATTGCGTCCTCCTCTGCGTCGGGTGCCAAACCTGCGCGCATAAGCTGCGCCGTGCGACATGCGTCAACCGCCGCAAACAGCCACGTGCCGATTACGCCTAACACAAAGAACGTCACCCCGTCGGTGACGACAGCCATCTGAAAGAAGCTCGCAAAAATTGCAAAATGGACGATCGCCTTTGACGTCTGGCCGTTATACGCGGCTCCCAATCCCGGTACGAACAGTGAAAGGAAGGTTGCGATGAATGGCGATGTCTTGCGGCGAATGACCTGCGCATCAGACGTACGCGACTGCTGATAGCGGAGCATCTCGACGCCGGCGACAATACAATCCTGACAGAATGGAAACCCGCGAATGCGGTGGTCGCATGCCGGACAAAGCGCTCGCGCGCACTGATTGCACTGCACGGTGGCGGCATTTCTTGTGTGATACGAGCAGTTCATCAAAGTCTTGCGCCGGTATCGATCCGGCTCCTTAACTCAGCTAGTCGCGGCGACCGAAGAAGCTTCAACGGCCTTTCGGTTGCGCACCGTTATTTTTGCGCTTGCTCTGCGGATTCGGCGACGAATTGTTCTGATTCGCCTGATTCTGATTCTTATTTGCTTCATCACTTGTATCCGAAGCGTTGTCAGCGCCCATCAAATCGTCGACGCTGCCTTCCAGGTTCTTCATGCCATCGGGAACCACCGAACTCCTGGTCGCGTTGTCAGCCGTTCGTTGCGCCAGTTGTAAACTCGCATGATAGATTCCACCGACCGAGCCGTCCGTCGATACTGTGTTCGTTAATACGAACACTGCGACGAGCAACATCGTTGCGACCGTCGCCAGTTGCGGCGAAACGATTGGGTCGAGCGCGCCGCGCAGCCATTCAACTAGTCGCGACATAAAAGGCGCTCGGACTTGTTGCGGCAGAACGTTTCCGATGGTGCTTTGCAGAATCCGAGCTTCCAATCCCGCCGGCACCGCCAGTTCATCTTGTTTGTAGGTATAGCAAGCACCGATGGATCGGACGACATCGCCGGGCAATTCACTGCAACTTTCACAGAGAGCGGCGTGTCGTTCCCAACGGTGATACAGCGGCGCGACCAGAAATCCATCCAGATAATCGGTCAGGTAATCTTCGAACTCCGCGCACGTGATTGCGGTCTCCGGCATCGTCTTCATCAGGATGCGCGCTTCCAAACCGACACCGGCCGGCGGCGCTTCTGATGCTGAACAAGCTACCAGCGTGCTCTTGACCTCGCCCAGGAGATCATGACAGAGGGGACAACGCATCGCATGTTCGGCAAAATTCTTGTGTGCCTCTACGCCGAGCGTCCCGTCGAGGTAATCCGTCAATTGATCTTCAAATTCGTGACAAAGCATCTTTTTCTCAAATTCGGAGCTGAGATCTCGAATCTCAGAAACTACGCCTCCACTACTCGCATACGACGCAGTATCTTCGCAAGTTCAATGCGGCCCCGATTAATCCTGGATTTGACTGTTCCTTCAGGGATTTTCAACAAATCGACAATCTCTTGGTAGCTGAGCTCTTCAATGTCTCGGAGGATCACGCAGGTTCGCAGGTCGGCTGATAACTTGTCGATGCCTGCCTGGACCTGAACGCCCAATTCACGGCGCTCCATTTCGCGCTGCACCGTGGCGCCTGAGGCCCGCAGATGGTATTTGTGCTCTTCGAGATCGTCCGCGGCTTCATCCTGCGGGGCGCGTTGTCGCTTGCGATAATCGTCAATGATGAGATTGCGGGCCAGCCTCATCAGCCAGTTCTGCAAATCTCCCTGCTTCGGATTGTATTGGTCGAGCGAGCGGTAGACGCGAATAAAAACTTCCTGCGTCAAATCTTCGGCAGAGTCGGCGCGAGACGTAAACCGATACGCGAGATTGTAAATGCGGCGGCTGTAAGTCTGGACAATCTCTTCCCAGGCCGCGCCGTCACCCTTGCGGCATCTTCTGACTAATTCAGCGCCTTCACTGGTAACCAAGAGTTTGGCGACTCCCAAGGTTTCCGTTCTCCAATTCGCGCGGCGTTAGCATTCCGGGCCCAATATCCCTGCCCGACACGACCGTCTTACGTCAGGGATTGATTCAAAGTTCCGCCGAACGATTGATTGCGCATCACAAGTTTTCGCGCGATCACAGCCATTCTTGCGCGCACCATTAAACTGTTGTAGCCTCTTTGCGCCACCCAATATCTTGTGGTTACGTGTTAGTTTAGTCAAGTTTGATTGCCGCGCTCTTTGCTGCGAAAAGCGAGTGTCCACGAACATTTTTTCCAAGCATCGCAAATCGATCGAGTTCATCGCCCTGCTTCTCCTGGCGGCGCTAATCATCTGGGTATTTGGCCGAGGCCTTGATTGGCAGCAGGTCAAGCTCGCTGTGGAAAAGTCCGATTGGCGACTAATCGTCGTGGCAATTGTAGTCGTGCTGCTGGCGTATCTTTGGCGCGTCGTTCGTTGGCAAGCTTTCTTAAAACCGTTGACGCCCTCCAGCCTCCGTGAAGTCTGGATTGCGACCTGCGTCGGCTTCCTGGCGCTGTTGACAATCGGTCGCGCGGGTGAGGTCGTTCGCCCGGTCGTTCTGCCGATGCGCGATCGTCGCGTGAGGCCCGCCGCAGCGTTCGTGACCATCATGATCGAACGGCTCTACGACACGTTGACGGTCGTGCTGATGTTCGCGGTGAACCTCCTATGGTTCAAGCCGACAAGCGGTTCTGCCGATCTTAGCTGGGTTCGCATCATTGGATTCGCGTTTCTCGCGCTGCTCTTCATCGTGGTCGCATTTTTGATTTGGTTTAGACTGAGATCGCGAACGCTGACTGCCTGGTTGGATGTCCGGATCAAAACGCGCTCCAATTTAATGGTAAGGATCAAACGTGGGCTGTTGAGCACGCTCGAGCAACTCGCAACTGCGCTCACGGTTCTGGCCGACATTCGTCTGCTGGCTATCAGCATCTTCTGGTCGTTCGTTCTTTGGGGGTCAGTGGTGCTCGCGAACCTGTTGGTGTGTCGCGCGTTCGGCATTAAGTTCGGAGTCTCGCAAATCATATTCGTCCTGGGATGGTCGATGGTTGGCTCAGTTGTGCCAACCCCGGGCGGCGCGGCCGGAGCGTTTCACGCTGCGACTGCCGCCGCGCTGATCCTCCTGGGCGTGGGCCGCGATCAGGCAGCGGCGGTTGCGATAGTCCTTCATCTGGTAGATTTCGGACCAGCCGCTGCGTTCGGGTTGTTCTATTTCCTACGAGGCGATGTGAATATGACGCGGTTGCGAGCGTTGATTTCTGTGAAAGCGGTCGAACACGCTGTTGAAGATGAACCGGTGGTTGTCGCTGAGGGAGCCTAAGCCCTTCGGCGACACACAATCCTCAAATGAGGTGAATCATGAAATGCCCATTCTGCGGTTTTCTTGAAGACAAAGTCGTTGATTCGCGCGAATCACGCGAGGGAGAGGCTATTCGCCGGCGCCGGGAGTGCTTGAAATGCGAGCGCCGCTTTACGTCGTATGAGCGCATCGACGAGATCCCGTACATGGTGATCAAGAAAGACGGTCGCCGCGAAGCCTTCGACCGTAACAAAGTCATGGCCGGCCTGTTACGCGCTTGTGAAAAACGCCCGGTACCGTCATCAAAGCTCGACAGCATCGTAAACGCCGTTGAGAAGTACGTGCAGGAATCCCCTGAGCGCGAGCGACCGACGAGCAAGATTGGCGAACAAATCATGCGGCGGCTTAAGGAACTCGACAAAGTTGCATACGTGCGGTTCGCTTCGGTCTATCTCGAGTTTGAGGACGTCTCAGAATTCATGAATGAGCTGAAGACATTGGTGCGCGCGCGCGCGAGTGGATCGCTCAAGCGCGCCTGACGGTGGCGGCGAACGCGTATTATTAAATGCTCACGCTCTTTGGGTTATTTGCGGTCACGGCAATGTTGATTTGCTATGCTCTTGAAGATCGCAGCCACTGGTTCATCATGGCGTTCGCGTTCGCTTGTTTGCTCGCTTCGTTTTATGGCTTCCTGCAGGGAGCCTGGCCGTTCGGATTAATTGAATTGATTTGGTCGCTGGTGGCTACGCGCCGGTGGATGCGCGTAAGACAACTG
>DASWQK010000457.1:0-3534 GCA_036403735.1 Pyrinomonadaceae bacterium | reverse complement strand
TAAACCTGATGCTCCATTAAACTAAGACGCGTGTGCTATGCGATGTGGCACGCGCATCTTGCGCGTGGGCTCACGGGCGAGACGCCCGTGCCACTTTTTCAAGCTGCGTGCTGCGCCAGTAATTCTCGTAATTTGATCAGTCCTGAACGCATGCGAGTCTTGACCGTGCCCAGAGGATCGCCCAGCCGCTCGGCAATCTCAGTTTGGGTCAAACCTTCAAAGTAAGCCAGCAACAGAACCTTTCTCTGTTCATCCGTTAATTCGGCCAGCGCGTTTCGGACGATCGCGCTTTTCTCTGAGTTCAAAGCATCGAGCGCCGCATCGCCGACTTCGTCTGCCGGCTCCTGCGCCGCTTCCTCTGCCAGCCGCGCGCGGGAGCCGGCCGCGCGCAAACGGTCCAGGGCACGACTGCGCGCGATCGTGGCCAGCCAGGTAAAAGCGCGTCCGCGAGCTTCATCAAAGTCGCCGGCTCGCCGCCAAACCTGCAAAAAGACTTCCTGCAAAACATCTTCCGCCTCCTGGCGGTCCTTCAATATACGAAGGATGAGGCCAAACAGGATTAGGCGGTAACGATCATAGCAGGCAGCCAGAGCACTTTCGTCCCCGCGCGCCACGGCGTGCAGCAGATCGTTATCAGAAATCTGTGAAGGTTCGGCTTGCACGGAGAGAGGTCCCTTTAGCAATCCCGCTTAGTGAGGCGTTGCCACGACCGGGCTCAGCCGCACTGATGCACCATCGCGATTGGTGCGGACTCGAACGCGTCTGTGTCCCGTGCTATCTGCGTTCGAGTTGTAAGTGATCGTGTAGGCCGTCCGCATCTGCGCGACGATGTCGTCATACGCTTTCTGTAAATCATCCATCCGCTGAATCTGATAAAACACACCGCCCGACACTTGCGCGAGCTTCGTGCCCTCTTCCAAGGCACGCGTCGTGATCGTCAAGTACCTGGTGCGCATGGGATCGACAGTGATCGAAGGCTTGGGGACACTCGATTCAGGAATTAAGCCCGATGGCACGTACAGCGGATAGATCAGCGCACCGGATTCGATCGTAGCTTCCAAAATCGCCGGAAACGGAACGAACGATTTGTTGTCATCGCCATCCGACATGATGACGACTGCCGTGCGATCGCCGCGCAAAGGCTTTAGCGTTTGGACCAGCGTGTAACCCAGCGCATCGTACATCGCGGTCGCTCCACCTGCGTCCAGCTCGTCGAGCTTCTTTGAGAGCAGCGTGCGATCCGTCGTGAAGTCGGAAATGATCTTGATGTCATCGTGAAAGCTGATGATCGAGATGCGATCTTGTGGACTGGCAGTATTCAGAAAATCGCGCGCCGCTTTGCGGATGAAGTCGATCCGTTCTTCCACGCTGCCCGATACATCCAGCAACAGCACCAGATTGAAAGGTTCAGTCGACGGGGTGACGTTGACGACCTTCCGCTCACTGCCGTCCTCGTAAACCGAAAAATCGGCGTCGCGCATTCCCGAAATCGCGCGGCCATTGCGATCGGTGACGCTGGCGTTGACGCGCATCAGTTGCGGAGTAACGGCCGTAACCATCTCGCCGGACGCGCGCACAGTCAGGAGCGAGGGCTCAATCCGTCGCGGCGGCAGGGTCTTTGCGTAATCACCGAACATGCGTGGACTTACCGTTCGAATCGCGTCCGACAGAGGGCCATCGCCACTGCGCACGATCGCTTTGGCGGCTTCGGTCAGCGGCCGCTCGCGCAAATCATTCGGGGCCATGCTCGGATCGACATTCAGCAGAATGACGCCGCGCTGCGTCGTGAAATTCAACTGAACCAGTTCCTGCTTCTCGGCCGGCTTATCAGAATCATCGTTTGGCTTCTCAGATCCTCCCGCAGTTTTCCCCGTCGCGTCGGTAGCTCGCTTCTCAACATCCTGGTTCGCAGTGTCACTCGGTTTTTCTTTCTTTTCCTTTTTGCGCTTCGCGTCAGGCCCTAAGAGTCCAACGATTGAGAAAGAGCCGGCGTGTCCCTCTTTTATACGAGGCAATTCCACGTCGCTCAGAAAACGCGGCCGGCTTGATTGCCATTGAAACTTGAACTTCAATGCCTCGAGCGGCACGTCGGCATGAATAGTTCCCGTGTTCGTGATGACATCAGCAACTTCAAAATCCCCAATGACATCAACCATGCCGGATTCGCTCTCGACGCGCACGCGCGCGCGCTTCGGGACTCGCACCGTGATATCAATTCGATAAGGTCGCTCGCGCACTACGATTTCATTGTGGGAAACGTTGATGTCGCCGGGCTCAACGGGCGCGCCGGTCGACGTCGCTTTCAAGCTGGACTTGTCTTTTTCGTTATCAGAAGCAATTACCGAGACCCGGCCGTTGCGGTTCTTAATAGTGAGAAGTGTCCTGGCGCTCGCGTTCAGCTCGCGTTCATACGACTGCGCGCAAACTACACTCGTCGAGCCAACCAAAACCGCCACGGAAATGAAAAGCAAAAATGATCTATAGCCGAAAGGTGAATGGGTACTGCAAAACATAGCGATTGATCTTGCCTGTGCACGGGATTCATGGTCAAGTTAGAATGCGACTTCGAGTTTATGACTGAACGCGAATTCAAATCGTTTGCTGAGTTTTGGCCCTACTATCTCAGCGAACACAGCAAATCCGCGACCCGGTTGATGCATGTCACGGGGACACTTACCGCGATTGGTTTTGTGATTCTGATGATCGCAATTGGCAGGTGGTGGTTGTTTCCACTGGCGCTACTGCCGGGCTACGCCTTCGCATGGATCGCGCACTTCTTCGTTGAGAAGAACCGGCCGGCGACCTTCACCTATCCAGTCTGGTCGTTTATGGGCGATTGGAAAATGCTGGCGCTGATGCTAACAGGGAAGCTGAAGAGTTAGTGTCTAATTTGGAGTGCGCTGACTTGTCAGCGCTTTCGTTTACTAAGATGAGATGCTAATAAAAGCGGCGACAAGTCGCCGCGCTCCAAAAATGCGAGAGACTAAATCCCAAAAGAAAGAGCGCACCGAACAGATCATCAAGCTGCTCAAGCGCGCCCATCCTGATGCTCACTGCGCCCTCAATCATTCGAATGCATTTGAACTTTTGGTAGCCACGATTCTCTCCGCGCAATGCACAGACGAGCGCGTCAACATCGTCACCGCCGATCTGTTTCGCAAATACCGAAAGCCTGAAGACTATTTGAAAGTCCCTGAAACAGAACTGCAGCAGGACATTCGCACGACCGGGTTCTTTCGCAACAAGACAAGAAACATCCAGGGTGCCTGCAAGGTTCTGGTTGAGGAACTCCACGGCGAAGTTCCCAAGACGATGGAAGAGTTGTTAAGGCTTCCGGGCGTCGCGCGCAAGACTGCGAATGTAGTACTCGGGGTTGCCTATGGAATTGCTGCGGGGATCGTTGTCGATACCCATGTGACCCGGCTCTCGAATCGTCTCGGGCTGACCAAACAGAAAGATGCGGTGAAGATCGAAAACGATCTGATCGAACTTGTCCCAAAGAAGGAATGGATTATTTTTTCACACCTGCTGATC
>DASWQK010000456.1:0-2220 GCA_036403735.1 Pyrinomonadaceae bacterium | reverse complement strand
AAACCACGAAGTCACACGAACACAAGAGCAATCCACACGAAGGCCGCAAGACGGACGAGTCAAATAGAATTATTGCCTAATCAGGATAACCTGAGTTTCCATAGAAAAGTGAAAGTTTATCGGATATTGTTTCATCATGGTTTTAGACGAAACTATCTTTGTGACCGGCTTTCCCGGCTTTCTGGCGACGCGTCTGGTGAAGCGGCTGGCCGGCGAAGGTGCGCGATTCATTCTTTTAACCCAGCCTGCATTCGTTACGGCGGCGCGCGAAGCAGTTCAGCGGATCGTTTCTGAGACGGAAGCGCCGGCGACAAACTTTCGCATCGTCGAAGGCGACATCACTAAGCCGGATCTGGGACTGTCGCCGGACGAATTGACGCACGCCCGGCGTGAGACCGCAACGATTTTTCATCTCGCGGCGATTTATGATTTGGCAGTAGCGAAGGACGTGGCCGCGCGTGTGAATGTCGAAGGCACTCTGAACATTAATGAGTTTGCCAAAACCGTCGAACGGTTGCGTCGCTATCATTACATCTCAACATGTTATGTCGCCGGGAGGCGGCAAGGACTGATCAAAGAAGACGAGCTGCATCACGATGCCGGCTTTCGCAATCATTACGAAGAGACGAAGTATTTGGCTGAGTTGCAAGTCGAAGCGTTGAAAGCTGAATTGCCGATCACAATTCACCGGCCGTCAGTTGTTTGCGGCGATTCAAAAACCGGAGAGACGGCAAAGTACGACGGCATCTATTACTTGATGCATTACCTGCGGAGGTGGCCGGGCGCGCTAACGCTTCTCAACATCGGCAACGCCGCCGTCTGTCTGAATCTGGTGCCGGTTGATTTCGTGATCGACGCGATGGTGGCGCTGGCGAAAGACGATCGCGCCACAGGTGCGACGGTGCAACTCGCCGATCCGCAGCCGCTGACTACCAAAGAATTGTTCCATGAGATTTCGAAAACTATCGGTGGTGGGCGCGATTCGTTTGCGACGCTGCCGGCAAAGATTGTCTATCCGGTGCTGATGTTGCCGCTGGCGCCAAAGATCACCGGCTTGCCGCATTCCGCCGTGCCGTATTTCTTTCTCGAGCAAACCTATGACACGACGCGGGCCCAGGAATTGTTAGCGCCGCACGGAATTCACTGTCCGAGATTTCCGGATTACGTGGAAGCTTTGGTGAATTTTGTGGCGGAACATCCGACGCTGTAGAGCAAAGGGCAAAGAGCTAAGTGTCAAAGCGGGTCCGTTTCGCTCATAGCCCTTTGCTCTTAGCCCTTGGCCGCTAGGGCGCCAATCGTTCGATCAACCAACTCCCGTCATCTCTCAACGCGTAACGCAGCCGATCGTGGAGCCGGTTGTCCTGCCCTTGCCAGAACTCAATCACCTCAGGCTTCACGCGATAACCGCCCCAATGCGGCGGACGCGGAACGTTGTCACCGAACTTGCGGCCGAACTCCTCGAATCGCTTCTCTAACTGCTCGCGATTTTCGATCGCTGAACTTTGTTCTGAGGCCCAGGCTCCGATCTTGCTGCCCAGCGGCCGTGAATGAAAATACTGATCTGATTCTTCCGGCGAGACTCTCTCGACTGCGCCTTCGATTCGCACCTGACGCCAGACGGCGGACCAATAGAAAAGCAAACAAGCGCGCGCGTTTTCCTCCAACTCATTTGCTTTCCGGCTGTTGTAATTAGTGAAGAAGACAAAACCATCCTCGTCAAAATTCTTTAACAGCACGATGCGCGCGCAGGGCAATCCATATCGGGTCGCAGTCGCCAGCGTCATCGAAATCACATCCTGCTCAGAGATGCCTTTGGCCCGCACTTCCTGTGACCACTTTTCGAACTGGCGAATCGGATTCGGATCGACGGTAGCTTTAGTTAGGGAAGAGAGCTGTTCAGTCATGGAAAAAGAACTCTTTGGCTTTGTCCGGCTCTTGACAGTTTCTAAGCGCTATTCCGGTAGGCCCTATATTGGTTTTGTGTTGTCGTTCCATCAGCAAGAGCGATCCACGAAATCACACGAAATCGGCACGAAAAAAACGTTTCGTGTGGGTTTGTGGATCGTCTTACTTGGTATGGGAATTTCAAAATAGGATCGCACCCTAATCAGCCGCGCCTTCGGCTTCTTCTTTTTTCTTGGTCCACATCCCGGCGATCTGCTGGGCTTCGGCATAAGTGAGGTTGTCATAGATGTCCTCGTGCTTCTTCACCACGCCGTT
>DASWQK010000455.1:0-14396 GCA_036403735.1 Pyrinomonadaceae bacterium | reverse complement strand
GGCGTTGCTGGCGGCGTTGATTGCTTCGCTTTAATTTGGAGTGCGGCGGCTTGACGTCGCTTTGATCCGGCTAAGCATAAAAAAAGCGCCGTCGAAGGCGCACTCCCAAATGAAAATCGCTACCTGGAACGTCAACTCAATCATCGCTCGCCTGCCGCTCGTCATTCGCTGGCTGGAAAAAGAGAAGCCGGACGTTCTCTGCATGCAAGAGACTAAATGCGCGGACGACAAGTTCCCCCTGCTTGAATTGAAGAGCGCCGGCTACGATTGCCTTTTATTTGGCCAGCAAAGCTACAACGGCGTCGCGATCATTTCGCGGGCTGGCTGTGCCAACGAAATTCGCGGTTTTCCCGACGATGATGCGACCAGTCAATCACGCCTGCTGATGGCCGATATTGCCGGCATCTCTATTGTTAACGTCTATGTTCCAAACGGACAGTCGGTTGGCTCGGACAAATATCAATTCAAACTTCAATGGATGAAGCGACTCAGGGAATTGCTCGATCAGAATTGTAATCCGGCATCACCGGTGCTGCTCTGCGGCGATTTCAACGTCGCGCCGGAAGACCGCGACGTGCACGATCCGCGCTTGTGGCAGAACCGAATTCTTTGCAGCGATGCCGAGCGAGCCGCGCTTCAGCACATCAAAGACTGGGGATTCACCGACACATTTCGTTTGCACACGGAAGAAGGCGGACACTATTCGTGGTGGGATTATCGCGCCGGCGGATTTCGCCGGAACCTTGGGCTAAGGATCGATCACGTCTGGGTGTCGGCTCCGCTCGCTGAGCGCAACCGTAAAACGTGGATCGACAAGGAGACGCGAGCGTGGGAGCGCCCGTCAGATCATGCGCCGGTCGTCGGTGAGTTTGATTAGGTAGTTCTCTTAAACTACCTGGTTTTTCGCAAGGGCGACTGCGTTTCGATTTATGGCGTCGGTGTTCCGAGGTGAAACGAGAATCCGCCGACGAAACCGAGAATGATGTTAACGAGAATCAGCAGCGACCAGATCATCATGATGTTCTTAATGCCCAGTCGATCCGCGTTCATCCAGCCCCAGATAAGAGTATAGAGGCCGCAAATTAGCCCCAGAATACCGTGCAGCGGTCCCTTGTCCTGAAAAAGCTTGATAAGCACGATAACGAAGCAAATGATGCTGCCCAGCCACACTACCAGTCCAAGAATTCCTAACATTAGGTTCTCCTCCGTCTAACAAGTTGCAGTTACTATCGAATTAGTCGAACGAACGCGCTCTGTAAGATCAAGAGTCGCGCTAGCCAGTAAAGAATTAGGCCGCCTAGAAGTAAGGTGGTAAGTCCGGTATTTCGCTCAACGATTTCCGCGCGATCCGCAATCCATTCAGCATGTGCTTTCGGAGCAATGGTGCAAAACGCGACTAGTGCCAAACCAAGTACTGCGATCGGCGCGAAGGCGTGCATCGATAGAGCCTGTCGCCAATCTCCATGAGCCAGAAACAGCGTCGCCCGCGTCATGCCGCAACCAGGACAGGGAATTCCGAGCGTATGAAAAACCGGACAGGGCCAACTCGGAAAACGAGTCAATGTAAGAAGCAATTGCAGCAAGGCTACGCCCGAAATAAAAGAACTGAGCCTGCGATCATGCAGGATTGCCGAAAAGACCGGCTGGAACAGAGTCGCTCGCGTCATGGGTGCGGCGACATTCTACACGATGGGGAACCGGTGTCTATTGTTTTCTCAGATTTAGTCTGAAGTCAGCTCAGCCGTCTTCTCAGTAATGTCTTTCTGCGCCCATTCGTTATCGCGCGCGGCTTCACCGGCTTTGTGGCGCTTGGCTTCTTTCATCATTTTCACCAATTCCATGTGTGTGGAAAAGTAAGGAAGGCTCTTGCCGACGATCTCCTGCACAGAGTTGAAGCCTTTGTCGGTCATGAACTTCGCCAGGCCTTCCTGGAGCTCATCGACCATCTTCACCCCCTGGAGCATTACGCCGGTGCAAACCTGCACCGTCGAAGCGCCGAGTAGCATGAATTCGATTGCGTCGTGTGAATTCTCAATCCCGCCAATGCCGCTGATCGTAATTCCTTCCGGCAGGCCGAGACCGAGTTGACTCACCATGCGCAGCGCGATCGGCTTCACAGCTTGCGCCGAAAAACCACCGGGTACGCTATGACCTTCAACTGTCGGCATGGGACGCAGAGTATCGAGATTCACTCCGATCACAGAGAGAATCGTGTTGATAGCTGAGATCCCCGCGGCGCCGCCGCGCACCGCGGCCAGCGAGGGCTCTTTAATGTTGGTAATGTTCGGCGTCATCTTGGCCCAGACGGGAATCTTCGCGACCTCGGTGACCCAACTCGTCACTTCCTCGCACAGATCTGGATGCTCGCCCATCTCAGATCCCATTTTGCGTTCAGTCATTCCGTGCGGACACGAAAAATTCAATTCGAAAGCATCTACGCCCGTGTCCTGGACCATGCGGGTGAGCTCCTGCCAACGTTCTTTGGTGTACTCCTCCATGATCGAGGCGATGAGTATGTTGTTCGGATAGTCTTTCTTTACTTGCTTGAATTCTTCCAGCCAAACTTCGATCGGCCGATCGGAAATCAGTTCGATATTCTCGAATCCAATTACTTCGTTGTTTTCGCGCGAGCGCAGCTTGCCATAACGTGGCACGACGTTGACGACTTTGCTCGATTCGAGGCTGACGGTTTTGGCGACCGCCCCGCCCCAGCCGGCGTCGAATGATTTTGCGAGTACGCGCGCGTTGGTTCCCGGCGGGCCGGAACCAAGCAGGAATGGGTTGGGGAACTTAATGCCGTTAACTGTGATCGAGAGATCCATGGATTTACTCCTCGTATATTTACGAGCCTCTTTGTTGTTAACTTAATGTTTGTAGAATCGGACTGCGGGACTATTAGGCTTCAGGTATTCACCGACGACATTGTAGGGGATGACCGTGCGATCGAACACGGCGATCGCATGGGCAAAATCAAAATATACGACCAGGCCCTTTGGCGTAAGTCCCCAGCTCGATATTTCGGACAACTGGTCCTCAGTCACGATCGGATCCTCGCGTTTGATCGGCTTGCGTCCTTCGGATTTGGCGTCCGATTCTTCAATCGCCACCGCGCGCTTCTCGATGTCGGCCACCACGTACCTGGCAATGGCTGTCTTGTAATCGCTGCCTGGCTTAAAGAGATCGTCAAGCCCGAGTTCCTTGTTGGCCGACAGATCGTAAGTTAACGAATTAAAATCATCGTTCGGGTGAGCCCCGCCTGAATACTCGTATTCCGTCAGTTCGACACTGATCAGATCATCATTGGCGATCAGAACGTTATAGTTCCGTTCCAGAGCATTCTTTCCCGCTTCAGACCCCGGCTCGAAATCTTTAATAGCTTTTTGGGTCAAGGCGAGAACTCGGCGGTTAAAACTTATCGCGCCGGCGCTCAATGCGCCACCGGCAGCGGCAAGCTGGGGATAAGAAACCTTGACACCAGATCGCCGATTCGCAATCGTCTTCGGCACGATCTGCAGGCCATTCGCGAAGCCGATGTTCTGCTCTACAATCGTAGCGTAAGCCTCGCGAGTCCCATCCGGCTTGGACCACAGGCAGTCGGGTTCCAGCGCATAGAGTTGTTTGCAGGCGAATTTTCCGGTCTGTTTGCCTTTCGCATCGAATTCCTTCAAATCAAGTTTGCCTTGAGCATCCAACTGTCCGGTTAGCTTAATATCTTCGCCGACTGTGTCGTACGAGTATGCGCCCGAGACATTGCTGCCTTGAACATTCAAACGCATCTGAAAGTTACTTCCGCCAACCGAGCCTCGGTAAACCCTGACGGTAGTCTGCAGTGACTGTTGTCCTGCTACAGCCGCCGCCACACACAGAGCGAACCCGATAGCCAACACCAATCTTGCCCTACTCATCCTTATTACGCTCCAATTTTGCTGTGTTTAGATTTCCGCGTCAGCTTCGATTTCTATCAGCATCCGTTGATCGATCAGTGCTTTCACTTCCACCATGGCGGTGGCTGGCAGAATCTCGCGAAAGACTTCTCCGTGCGCGCGTCCGTAATCTTGCCATCGTGAAATGTCAGTCACATACATGCGCGTGCGCACAACGTGTTCGAATCCGGCTCCCAGACGCTGCAACGCGCTCTCAATATTTCGCAGGCACTGCTTCGCTTGTTCATACGCGTCGTCGATGCCGACGATCTCGCCGTCTTCGCCGGTCGCCGTCGTGCCGGTGACGTAAATACGGTTGCCGACTTTAACGGCGCGCGAATAACCCACGATCGATTCCCACTTAGTGCCGGAAGAGATTTTCTGACGTTCAGTCATTGTCGTAGAGTTCGTGCTCATTCGTGTGATTTAGTGGATCGCTGTTCTCTCTGGCTGGAAAAACTGATCCACGAAACACACGAAGCACCCAAAACATCAATCGCTACTCCTCTACGAGTTGTCCGTAGCTCTCCGGCCGGCGATCGCGGAAGAACTGCCAGGTGTTACGAACTTCGCGAATCATATCGAGATCAAGATCAGCAACCACCAGGGCGTCCTCGTCGCGCGGCCCCTGGGCCATGATCTGACCGCGCGGATCGCAGAAGTAACTTTGGCCATAGAATTCGCCGATGTCCCAGGGCATTTCGTGGCCGACCCGGTTGATCGCGCCGACGAAATAACCATTCGCGACGGCGTGGGCCGGTTGCTCAAGCTTCCAGAGATATTCTGAAAGTCCCGCCACGGTTGCCGATGGATTGAAAACGATTTCGGCCCCGTTCAATCCGAGAGCGCGCGCGCCTTCGGGAAAATGCCGGTCATAACAGATGTAGACGCCGATGCGCGCGTACGCCGTGTCGAACGCCGGAAAGCCGAGATTGCCTGGCTTGAAATAAAATTTTTCCCAGAAGCCGGGGTTGACGTGCGGAATGTGGTGCTTGCGATACTTGCCGAGATAAGTTCCGTCCGCGTCGATCACAGCCGCGGTGTTGTAGTAGATGCCCGTGATCTCTTCTTCGTAAATCGGCACGACGATCACCATGTTGTGTTTCTTTGCCGTCTCCTGCATCAGTTTTGTGGTTGGACCATCGGGGATTTTCTCGACCGCGTCGTACCAACGCACCTGCTGCTCGGCGCAAAAGTAGGGCGTTGTGAAAACTTCCTGCATGCAAAGGATCTGCACGCCCTGTTTCGCCGCATCCTCGATCATCCCGAGATGCTTTTCGATATTAGCTCGTTTGATTTCATCGATCGGCGCGTCGGTGGGACCGGCATGCTTCGCTTGAATCAATCCGCATTTAACTGTTCGTGACATAGTTACTCCGAAGTTTCAGGTTTCAGATTTAAGGGTGCAGGTTTCGGCGCCGCGATTTTCATCAGGATCAAATAGACGACACCGGCGACCCCGAACCCTACGAACCATGCGTAGCTGTAAAGTTTGTCGAATAACCAAATCGACATCCCGAGCTTGTGCGAAATCGGTCCGCTCCAGGCCAGCGCACAGCCCAAGAGAGTAGCAGCGACAGCGCGCGCGTTCCAGCCGCCGAGATATTTGTAGTCGCCGCGAGTGCGATAGAGATCGCCCAGCGCCAAATTCTTTCGTCGCACCAACCAATAGTCCGCGATCAGCACGCCGGCGATCGATCCCAAGCCGCCCGAATAACCAACCAGCCAATCAAAAATATAGCCGGACGGATCGGCGAGCAGCCGCCACGGCTGCATCAGGATACCGATGATGCCGGTGATCAATCCGCCGGTGCGAAACGAAATAAGTTTCGGAAACGCGTTCGCAAAGTCATTCGCCGGAGAGACTACGTTGGCGGCGATATTCACCGCCAGCGTCGCGACGACGACTGTGAACATCGAGATCGCGACGATCACGACTTGATGGAACTGGCCGACCAATTTCATCGGATCCCAAAGATCGCCCGGCGGCATTTGCGGATAGATGATCACCGCGGCTGAAGTGATCATCACGCCCATCGCCGCGAACACCGTCATCGTCGTGGGCAGGGCGACGATCTGTCCGACGGCTTGCTCGCGCTGGCTGTGA
Source organism: Pyrinomonadaceae bacterium (assembly GCA_036403735.1). Taxonomy (GTDB): domain Bacteria; phylum Acidobacteriota; class Blastocatellia; order Pyrinomonadales; family Pyrinomonadaceae; genus UBA11740. The sequence goes on along the minus strand of DASWQK010000455.1, from coordinate 8,366 downwards.
CCAAAGCGCGTGAAATCCGGCATGTTCAGACTCAGCGTCGCCCAAAATCCAATCATGCCGGTAAGAGAGATTATGAAGGTGGGCCAGAACTCGCCGAGGCTGTGAAACTTGCTTTGCTGGCTCAAGAGATAACCGAGGCCGTGTGCTTTCCAAATCGCCCAGCCCAACAAGAGCGAGGTCATCACCAGCACGAATGGCGCAGCCCAGTTCTCGACTTTTCTGAGCAGGTCCATCCCGCGATAGATGATAAAAATATTCAATCCCCAGAACAGCAGAAAGGAAAGCCACTCAGTAGGCGGATGCCCGCCGATTGGCCCACCCAGTAGAGTGTTCCACTTCGGAATGATCGCGGCGAACAGAGTGTTGAGTGCCTCTCCGCCGATCCATGCCTGTATGCCGAACCAACCGCACGCGACGATCGCGCGCATCAACGCGGGCAGATTCGATCCGTAAGTTCCATAAGCCGCGCGCGCGAACACAGGGAAGGGAATTCCGTACTTGGTGCCCGGATGCGAGTTCAGCAGAATCGGAACCAGAACGATCGTGTTGCCCAGCAGAATCGTGATCAGCGCTTGCCACCAGTTCATGCCCGCACTAATCAATCCTGACGAAAGCATGTAAGTCGGAATGCAGTGCGCCATGCTGATCCAAAGCGCCGCGTAGTTGTAGGTGGTCCAATTGCGCTCGTCGACTTTGACGGGCGCGAGATCGCGATTGAAGAGGGGACTGCCGCTGATCTCTGCGAACGCGTCGGGCTTTAGCTCGACGCGGCCATCGGGGTATTGGATTGTTTCGTTTGGGTTAGCGGCCATACTCAACGTCTAATTAAGCCAACGATCATAACCACCATTCCGATCGCTAAATAGATTGGGCCCCAGTACTCCATCTTGATAAACATCAAGTGGTGATTCGGTTTTTCAATTATTCTCTGACCTGTCTGCTTGTCGATAACCGGCTTGCCGGGTCTTGTGTTCAGATACCTGCCTACGAACCATGAGGCGGCCCCGGCAATCCAGAGACATAATGCCTGAATCCATGAGTGACCGGCGAAATAGTTGTCCTGGCGGAAGATCTCGCTGCCAATAATGTTCGTCAGCAGAGCTGAGAGTATCCCGAATATGATTACCAGAGCGCCCGCGCCTCTCCAAATAATTATCATCAGATCAGACGGCGCTCACTTCACCTGCGAGTCATCAATAAACTTCCGCACATCGCCGCGCAGTTTGCCGAGCTGCTTTTCATCGATGTACATCATGTGACCGGCTTCGTAATAGCCGGTTGAAAAGTTCTTCAGCAGTCCGGGATCGAGACTGATGTGATGCATGGTGTATTGCACCGCGAAGTAAGGCGTGGCCATATCGTAGTATCCCATCGCCACGAAAATCTTCAGATATGGATTTTGGGCCATTGCCGTTCGCAAGGCGACACTGGTATCGACGTAACCGTTATTGGTGCCCCAGTTCCATGGGCCAATGCCACCGCCGAGAATGTAGTACTCGAGGTCGCTTTTGAATCCCAGTTCCTGGCGGATGTAATTGTTGAAGGTCGAAGTGTACGGGGGACGGATGGCCGCCTCGCTCGCATCGAAATCCGGGCCGGCGGTCACGTAACTCGAATCGTAACCTTTGAAGCGCGCATCGAGACGTCCAATCGATCGCTTTTCATCGCGCAGCAATTCTTTGCGGAAGAAGTTTAGCGAGACGCGCAGGTTTGCGTTGTCGATGAACTTCGGATCGATTCCCGTGAAGCGCGCGAGTTTGTTGATAGTTTCCTGTCGTTCCGGCCCGCTCAGTCGATCGCCTTTTTCGAGCGCGAGGGTGTAGTCATTGGCGGCCCACTCCTCGGCCTCAGCCACAACTTTCTGAACGGACTTCGATTGCATGTCGCGCGGCAGCTTTTTGTGATACCAGGCCGTGGCCGCGTATGAGGGCAAATACATTACATAAGGAAGATCGTTGCCGGACGCAAAGTCTGTCGTCTCGAAATTCATGATCGTCGAAATGAGCACGATGCCGTTGAAGGCAATGCCGCGCCCAATCAAGTAGCCCGACAACGCGGAGGCGCGCGTCGTGCCATAGCTCTCACCCGCTAAGAACAATGGAGAGGTCCAACGCTCAGATCGCGTAAGGTACATGCGAATGAATTCACCGACGGATTCGATGTCGCCCTGCAAGCTAAAGAATCTGGACGCGACTTCGGGGCGCAAGGCGCGGCTGTAACCGGTCCCAACCGGATCGATAAACACCAGATCGCTCTGATCCAGCCACGTGTTTTCATTGTCGACTAAATGGTAAGGAGGCGCGGGCATGGTGCCGTCGGGATTCATGGGCACGCGCCTTGGCCCCAGCGCGCCCATATGCAGCCAGACCGAGGCCGAACCTGGTCCACCATTGAAAGAAAACGTCAGTGGCCGCTTCTGACGATCGCTGACACCATCAAGCGTGTACGCCATGAAAAAGATTCGCGCTTCAGTTTCACCGTCGCGATTCTTGAGCGGCATCATGCCGACCGTGGCCGTGTAGTGCAGCTCTTTTCCGCCCACGGTGATTGAATGATGAGTGATGACGGGCGTTTCTTCCGGAACCGGAGAAGGCCTTTCCTGCGGCGGGCGCTGTCCCGTTCCTGTTTGCGAACCGGGTTGCGTCTGGGTCGTCGTAGTGGTGGTCGGTTGCTGGCCGGGAGTTTGTTGACCTCCCGGGCGTCGTCCTGGGGCGTCGGGAGCTTGTCCGAATAAAGTTAGCGCGAGCAGAAGGGCTGCGAGCATGATCTATTAACCTTTCACACGGATCTTTGAAGGCAACAGCAAGGCGGCCATAGTAAGACAAACGAAGTGAGCCGACAAGTAGTTTGAGATGAGGTCAGTACCGGGAGCGGTAGCGACCGGGTCTCATCATCCGCACGCGCTTGATGGTGGAGGTTGACCCGGTCGCTATCGCTCCCGGTACTGACTTCACTGCGTCGCAAAAAAGCTATCTCGGAATCGGAATCCATTTCGGCCGGCCGGCTTTCACTCGACGATAAGTTCCCCTGGCCATGACGTTGTGCCCAAAACCGCAATCGGCGTCCAGACCTTCCTGCTCAACAATCATCTTGTGGCGCAGAAACGTCATGGTGATCTTGCACTTCGTAGTGTCGCCCGGAATGAAAGTCGCAACGTTGCCACTGATCGTCGCTTCTCCGATCGCTTCACCGATGTTTGGATAGCCACCCCGCGTCATCCATTCGCCATTGAACTGCACTTTCAGTTTGTTATGGCCCAATGCGAGAACTCGAAAGTCGTTGCGGTCATATTTGTAGACGCCGTTGATTTCAGAGGCAGTGACGACGCGGCGAGCAGGTTTGGTTGGGACCTCCTGCGCGCCCGTCGATTGTAACGCGATGACCAGCGTAAGAATGGAGAGAAGTTTATTCACGGCATGTCCTGAGCGTCGTGTGTCAGAAGCCCCACCGTTAGCAGGGAGGGCTGGTGGGTGTATGCAGCCCTTGATGGCACCCCACGCGAGCTGCTCGCGCGGGGACCCCGCCCTGACAGCGCGGGCTTCTGACACCCCTGCCTATATCGGTGATTCAAACTTAGGTTTGCCTGATCGGATTTTCTTATAAGTCCCGGTCGAGTACACATTGTGTCCAAAACCGCAGGTCGCATCATCGCCGTCCTGCTTCACCACGAGTTTCCCCGGCAGAAAGGTCATCGTTATCTTGCAACCTTGCGTGTCCTCAGGAATAAAGGTCGCGACGTTGCCTTCGATAGTCGCTTCGCCGAACGCGGATCCCATATTCACGCTCTTTGCCAGGGTGTGATAAATGCCGTCGAACTGCACCTTCAATTTACCGTGGCCCAGCGCGAGAATGCGAAACTCGTTGTCGTAATAACGATAGACGCCGTTGGCTTGCGCGGCCGTGACGACTCGCGACGTTTGCGCCGGCGCCAGCTGTAGATGAGCAATGGCTGCGAACAATACAACCGTCAGCACACCGACGATTGTTAGACGAGTCCTTTTCATGTTCCTCCGCTTGCTTACACTGTTTTCACTAATAGCAATCAGACTGGCCGTTCGCACCGCACTGAAACATGTACGGGAACTGAGCTTTAGTCAAGCGTTCTGTCGCGTCCCAAACTTTGGTTTGCTGATAACGATCGACAGTCCACCCGAGCCTTCGTTTGTTTTGCCAGGTCGTGCGCAGGGCCGCTTCCTCACCGTCGCCCAGGAGATGACGAGCTTCATGCAGCAGCACCGCGGCGCGCTCGCGATCATCAACCGGCGCGTCAAAAAAATCCGGATACAGCGTCACGATCTCAAAAGGGAAATTGGTGGCGGCATAAGCATCCCGGTGGCCGATATAGTTGTTCCACCAATTATCTGTCCGGCGAAACATCGTGAGATGTTTCAGAACGAAAGTCTCCCGCCCAAAACCGTGTGCTTGTAATAACGCGATCGCGGCTTCGACTTTCTGACGTTCGTCAGCTTGAAGACCGTCAGAACTTATCAAGAGCGACACATACCAGATCACCAGGAGGATCGACGTGGCTCCCAGCACCCAAGTCACCCGCTTGAGAAAACCTCTCTTTTTTGTGGTCGGGCTTAAGTCGGCATTCGCTGGTATCGGCTCTGAGCTTTCATCATCAGGCAGCGCCATCCCGCAGCGCCGGCAAGATTCGTCAGCACTGCTGTTGACTAACCCGCAATGCGCACACTTCCTTCTTGCTTGATGATTCATAAGTTCTCGTGAATCACGCGAAGGTAGGGTTAAAGAACGCCTAGGATCCGTTGAACCTCTCCTGGGAACTTCGCTTTCAGTTTTCTTAATCCATCTTTTACGATCCAGGCCGTGTGCTTGTTTTCTTCTCGGGCCCACGCAGCACAAGTCTCCAAGACCAGTTCAGGGTGATAATTCCCCATGTTTCTCAGAACGTTAGCGACGGATTTTTTTACGTAAAGATCAGAATCGGCATTTAGCTTTGCGATGACGGGCAGAACCAGCTCAGGCTGCTTTCTCGCAATACCTCTCAGGCCTTCGCTTGCCGTTCGTCGCACGTTGGGATCGAGATGATCAGCCCAGAGCGTCATTTCTGAAACAATATCACCAGGTCGCTTCTTGCCGGCTTCGACCAAAATGGTTGCGGCGACTTCGCGCTCTTTCCAATCGTCACTGGCAGCGAGTTGCAAAATCCCGGGAAACGCCCGAGACGGATCTGTGATCGCCTGATTCACCAAGGCAGTCACATCCGACAGCTTCGTGATCACAGTCCTGGCTGGTGAATTTGCAATCTTGATTTAAGTCCCCCACTTGCCGACGATCAAGCCGATGACTAATCCGCCCACCGCTCCCAGGATGAGAATTGGCGCGAATGCTTTGGTGATAATCGCATCCGGCAGACTCAAAAGGACGCCGAAGATCAAGCCTTGAAGCCATGACGGTAAGGGTAAACGCGCGGCGCCGATTACGAAACCAATCGCGAACCGGTTAAGAAATGCGCCGGTCAATGCCGCCCGCTTGTCTGAAAACGAGAGAGGGATCATCGACGCCGCAGATAGCGCTCCGTAAATGATGCCGCAGATTGTGCCGAGAAGAAGACGTGACATTTCGCTTGTCTCTTTTGATCAGATCAGTGAGCGTCAGATACTCACGCACTCGCCACGCTTCAGAAATTGTCCATTGCCGGCTTTGCCCTTGAACTCGCCTTTATCAATTACGACTTTTCCGCGCGATAACACGGTCTCGACTGCGCCTTTGATGGTCTTGCCTTCGTAAGCGCTGTAATCGACATTCATGTGATGAGTTTTAACTGAGATGGTCTGATCTTTATTGGCATCGAAGATGACGATGTCAGCGTCCGAGCCAACTGCGATCGTCCCTTTCTTGGGAAACAGCCCGAACATCTTCGCGGCTGCGGTTGAAGTCAGTTCGACGAAACGGTTAAGCGAGATGCGATTCTCGACGACCCCGTTGTAGATGAGCGAAACGCGATGCTCGACACCGGGCGCGCCGTTGGGAATCTTGGTGAAATCATCCTTGCCCAGTTCTTTCTGCTCCTTCATGCAGAAAGGACAATGGTCGGTTGAGATGACTTGCAGATCATCCATCTTCAAACCTTTCCACAGTTCCGCCTGATTTGATTTCTCGCGCAGCGGCGGCGTCATCACATACTTGGCGCCATTAAAATCTTCACCGTAATCGTCGATGGAAAGGAAGAGATACTGCGGACAGGTTTCGGCAAAGGCCGGGATGCCGCGATCGCGCGCCTCGCGCACCTGGTTGAGTGCGTCAGTGCAACTGAGATGTACGATGTAGACCGGCGACTCTGCCATCTCGGCGATCGCGATCGCGCGATGCACGCCTTCGGCTTCAGCTACAGTCGGACGCGTGAGCGCGTGATACTTGGGCGCGGTGTGACCCTTCGCCAGCGCGTGCTTGATGATCTCGTTGATGACAATGCCATTCTCAGCGTGCATGCAAATCAAGCCGCCGCGCTGTCCAGCCGCAGACATGGCACGAAAGATCGTCGCATCATCAACCAGAAAGACCCCCGGATAAGCCATAAACATTTTGAAGCTGGTGACGCCTTCGTCCATGACCGTGTACATCTCTTCGATTTGTTTGTCTTCAAGTTCAGTGGTGATCAGATGAAAGCCGTAATCGATCGCGCACTTGCCCTCGGCTTTCTTGTGCCAGTTGTCGACACCCTGTAAGAGCGATTCGCCTTTGTATTGCACCGCGAAATCGATGATGGTCGTCGTGCCGCCGTGCGCGGCCGCAATCGTGCCGGTAGTGAAATCGTCAGAGGCAGTGGTGCCGCCGAATGGCAGTTCCATGTGCGTGTGCGGATCGATGCCGCCGGGGATGACGAGCTTGCCGGCAGCGTCGATGGTCACGTCCGCTTCCATGTCGAGCTTCTTGCCGATGACCGAGATCACTTCGTCTTCGATCAGAATATCGGCGTGGTAGTTGTCGGTCGCGGTAATGATATTGCCGTTACGGATTAGAGTTTTCATTCTGTTATTCTTTTTGATCGGAAAGCTTTACCTCTTGCTAGAGAGCTGTTCAAGGATCGAGTCAATTGCCTTGTCAACTCCCATGACGCTTCTGCGCGCTTCTATATGCATCTCTCTCATCACCGCGAAGAACTCTCCAGGTTGGTCGACACCGTCTAGATCTTCATCGGTCGTCTCCTCCACTAACTCTCCGGATTCATTGAATATTTGAATTGCATAAGCATCGGCGCCTGGATATCGGGAAGATTTGGACTTTTGGGTTCGAAGGCGCACGGAATAACCGGGAAAAGCGGTTTGGAAGGCCTCTCCTTCTACAGTCTTTTCCCAGAGTAGCCTACCTTCAACAGTTTTCTCAGCGAGTAGTTTAACGAGTTCTGCGAGTCTGTGAACTGCCATAGTGTCTCCTAGCTAATATCTTGCCTAATCGTTACGAGCACTTCGTTTATTTTGTCTGCTTGCTCGGCAACAATTTCGTTTAGTAGCGCCACGTTGGGTGGACTGCCCCCGCCCGCAAGCGAACGCTCTACTTTCTTCTCGATCTGAGTAAACTGCAATATCGAACCTTGAAGCGCCGCCAAATGCTGATCCCGTAACCCGGGATTTGCACTTCTGATTGAAATCAAGAGGCGTCTAAGAGTTGAGTATCGATCAGGCAGAAGGCCCCAAGCTAATGTACGGTGCAAACGCTTTATTTCTTCCATTATCGTAACCGCTTGGGAGAGTTCCATGACTGTATCTGCCCGTAGGATAGACCGACGCACGTCTTGAACAGCTTCTTCGGCCCTCTGCGCCGCCTTCTTCGAGCGAATAACACTAGTGATCGTTATAACGAAACCGACAATTGAGATTAATACTCCAGTGACACTGGCAATATCACCCCAGTGATCCTTAATGAAATTAGTGAGTGCGTTCAAGATGGGTCCTCGCTCCGTTAGGAGCGAGATGTTTATAGAACCCCGAACAAAATAAATCAACCAAGCTCCTTGAGGAGCGTAATGTAAATCGTCTTCACATTGCGCCCCTTAAGGAGCTTGCGCAATTTTTGGGGAATGCAGGGTTCTATAAACATTTCGCCCCTAGCGGGGCGTCAAACCGTCAGAGGCTATCAATGAATTTGAAAACATATTTGTCATCGAACGCAACATCAAACTTGCGTAGCAACGTCATGTATTCATTCTTGAACAATTGCTTTTGGTGATGCCTCTCCTGATTTTGAATGTAACGGATGATCGTGTTCAGTTGAGAATGTCCGTATGAGAACGCGCCATAACCTTCTTGCCAATTGAAGCGTCCGCGTACCAATTTCTGTTCGTTGATGAAGTTGGTTGAATCAGCCTTAATCTCACGAACTAAATCCGCTAATGCCATCGC
>DASWQK010000454.1:0-3944 GCA_036403735.1 Pyrinomonadaceae bacterium | reverse complement strand
TTATCTAAAAGAGCAGCTGGAGAGTATTGCTGCCCAGACAAGGACACCGGACGAGCTGGTTATTTCGGACGATCAGTCGACCGACGATACGCTCAGGTTGAGCGAAGAGTTTGCGGCCACCGCCAGTTTTCCGGTGCGCCTTTCAGTCAACGAATCAAACCTGGCATCGCTAAGAACTTTGAAAAAGCCATAAGTCTTTGCCGCGGCGACGTGATCGTACTCAGCGATCAGGATGACGTCTGGCACGGTTACAAGCTCGAATCAGTCGAGCGCATTTTTGAAGCAAAGCCTCAGCTCTCGCTGGTCTTCTCGAACGCCGAGCTCGTCGATGACACGCTCAGGCTTTTTGACGAGACGTTGTTTGACCGGCTTCATTTCAACGGTGAAAAGCAAAGACTGGTAAAAAGCGGCCTGGCGCTTGATCTTCAGTTGCGCGAGAACCTGGTTTTAGGCGCGACGGTGGCATTCCGCGCAAACCTGAAGGATCTGGTATTGCCGATTTCCGACGATGGTCCGTTGGTTCACGATGGATGGATTGTGTTACTCATTGCGGCCGTCGGCGAAATCGATTTCATCAACCGGCCGCTGCTGAAATACCGGCAACATTCGGCCCAACAGTGTCGCGTGGCGAAGACCAGTACTTGGCACGACATCATGACTTCTTCCGAAATCGATCGCGCTTGTTGCGTTAGGCAGGCCAATCAGATCAACGAAGCATTCGAACGCCTTGCGGCGTACGGCCTCAGCCAGGATAAAGAGAGGCTATTGCGCGAAAAGATTGTGTTCTTGCATAAAAGAGCACGCCTGCCTGTCCCGAAATTTCAGCGTTGGCGTTCAGTAGAACGGAAGTCGTGAACCCGAATCTAAGCGGAAAACCATCACTCAATCGTTTGCTTGGGCGCTGATGCCTCAGAGGCCGGCGAGGCTTGGCCCATTATCTGGCGGAGATAAGAAGTGCAGCTCAGAGTTTCGTTTTTGGCCGCTCACCATCACACACCCCTGGTCCGGGTAGTCCGCGCGATCGTGAGCCCTGGCAAAGTCAGGTCGTGCATAGCGAGCCGTAAAGCTCAAGCGAGGCAACCCGGTGGAATTGGATGGCGAATTATGAAGCAGGTCATCAAACAGCATAAAGTGTCCTGCGGGCATTGAACAATCGACGATACGATCAGATTCGCGTGGTATTGCCGCGCGGGTGAATGTACTCCAGTAATGGCTGTCGGGCGGCACTGGCAAATGCTCTCGCTTGTCGGTGTGACTGCCGGTTATCACTCGCAACGCGCCATTCTCCGAGGTCGCTTCGTCGACCGCCAGCCACATCGTGACCCACCCTCTCTCCACGCCCCAAAAGTAGGACTCCTGATGCCACGGGATCTCAAGACCGTGCGGAGGCTTCTCGAAGAACTGCGTCCTGAACAACATCACGTCGTTGCCCAGGATTTGTGTGATGGGGCGGATTATTTGCGGAAGAGTGCACAGCTCATAAACCAGACGGCGGTCAAGGTGTCGGTCAAACACCCGCTGCTGTTCGGGCGGAAAGGCTTGATGGCAGGGCGCGGTCGATGGAAGCAAGAGCACATCCCTTAGGGCGGCCCAAATCGCCCCCGCGCGCTCGGCCGAGTAGAGTTGAAAGTCAGTGAGCAAGCCCTCACTCTGGAATCTCTTCAATTCCAGTTGGCTTAGAGACCGCGCAGGTACGCTGTCCTCGTGGCGCTTCACTGGGATCAATGCTCCTGCTGGTCGGTCGGCAAACGTCGTGGCCGGACGAGAAGACTAAGCTGGGCCCAACCATCAACAAATGGTCTAAGATTCATCCAGCTGATCTCGAAGCGGGATCGGAAGCACACGATCAGCGGATCGGGAGCCCAGTGGGCGACCGGAACTTTTCGCGGCACACCGTGCTCATCCCACATCACATTGCTGTTGTGAATCTTCTCTTGCGACTCTTCGACAACGGTCACCATCATCATCATTGAGCCTTCGGGATGCAATACACTATCAAGGGCAGCGAGGGCATCGGGTACTAATCTGAACGGGACATGTACCAGTGCGTAGGAAAACCAAATCCCATCGAACTGCTCTTTTAGATTTGCCAAATCAAGCAGGCTCATCTGAATCGTCCGTGCTTCCGGACACTGTTCCCGGCAAAGCCGCAAAGCCTGTTCACTTACGTCAATCCCGGTCACGCGGTATCCAAGATCGATCAGCTGCCGGGTGTCTCTTCCTGAATTGCACCCAACATCAAGAACCGATCCTCCGGGCTTGACGGCTGCCGTGAACCGCCGCCATTCCTCACTCTGCAAGTCATCGCGTTCTTTCCAGGTGCGGTCGTAGTCGGACCACCCATCGTCATAGACCTTCGTCACCGCAGCGAGAAAGGAATCGTCATCAATAAATGAATGGCTACGCTTCATCGGTGGTTTCCCGCTCCACCTATCTCTCAGCAAGGCGCAAATTCAGATCAAAGGTAGGAGTTCCGTGCAGGTCATATCGAAGGCATCCATCATAGTACTGGATTCGTGGTGACTGCATCCATTTCGCAAAGCGTTCGGGAAAAACGAGAACCGCGTTGATACGACTCGGGCGTCACGGGACTTGCTCTCGAAGTCCTTCGATGCCCGTGGGCGACGTCCAGGTTCTCCGCCCCAGTTTTGGTCAAGAGTCAGTACTGTTCAAAATAATCCTTGGCCTGTGCCGCCTCCGGTAGTTCTCCCGGCTGGAGAGGTTGATCGACGACCTCGACGCGAAAACTTTCTTCTAACGGGAAATTCCAGATACGCGTGGACAAGTTCACCTTGAAGATGCGGAACGCTTTAATATCTTCTTTGGTTATCTCCTTGACTGTCTCGTTGACTTCGAGGCGATCGGTGAGTTCGTAGAACGCACGCGGCACGAAATCCGGCCGCAGGTTGATGTTCGCGGTCCTCTCACCATCGCTCACCCACCATTCGTACTTCATCTTGCTGTTGCACTGCATGCCGCAGCCCTCGGCGACGACTACATTGTAACGATCGCGACTCGCGGCGCCCGTAATATAATCGATCGTATCTTTCACGCCGGGACCGGGATGGCCGCTGACGATGTAGAGTTTTTCGCGATCCCACAGATCGTCCTGCGAGAGAGCTTGCGCGGCAACCTGCATGGCCCGAAATCCTACTGCGGTGCCCCACCAGAGCGATCCCGGATGTTGACAGACGGCGCCGTCGTAATCTAATTCCAAAACTTCGCCCCGATCCTTGATGCGAACCGTGACTCCTTCGGCCGCTTTGACCGGTGCTTTGACAGTTCCGTTGCTGGACATTCGCTCTTCCTCCGGTTGACTAGTGACTGGAGCGCAAACGTCTCGCGCTCCAGTTGAAAACGCGCGTTAACAAATTCTTGGCAACTGCTCCCCTACAAGCATGTCGACGATGCGACGCCCGCCGAAGACGGTTTGCATCACGACACGGCCGGGCCGGTGGTCAGTCACGTCCCCAATCCTCGCGGCTCCTTCGCCAAGAGGATGCGACTTGAGCGCCGCCAGTGCAGTTTCAGCATCTTCCTTTGGCACGACGCAGACGATCTTGCCTTCGTTCGCCAGATAAAGAGGATCAAGACCCAGAATCTCGCAGAAGCCTTTGACCTCGCTCCGCAGCGGTGTACGGTCCTCGTAGATCTCGATGCCTACCTGCGACGCATCCGCGATTTCATTCAGGACAGTCGCCAGTCCTCCGCGGGTGGCATCCCGCAGGAAGCGTGTACCAGGAACAGCTGTCAACAAAGTATCGATCAGACCGTGCAGCGAAGCACAATCACTCTCGATAAGGGTGGTCAGCTTCATATCTCCACGGGCATTAAGGATCGCCGCGCCGTGGTCGCCCAATAACCCATTGACGAGAATGACATCACCCGGGCGCGCTTTGTCGACGCCCAGATCGACGCCTGCGCGAATCACACCCACACCAGCA
>DASWQK010000453.1:0-6128 GCA_036403735.1 Pyrinomonadaceae bacterium | reverse complement strand
GCTCGCCGGCTTTCAACTTGATCTCTTTGATCGGTTCGCTATACGCACCGCTGTCCTCAATCTCGATGAGCGCGTCTGGATGAGCAGCCCGATCACGCATCCACGCGTTGACGGCTTCGTTGATCGTCTCAAAGCAATCTGACGCTGGCGCCGGCCGCTGTTGGCTGACGCGATATCGCTTTCGTTTCAACGCCGGTCGCAAGTGACGCTCATATTCTCCGCCCCCAATATTTGCGCTGAAGGCGTAATGGCAGGACACCCACATCTCTGTTTCTTCGCGGTCATTGGCCAGCGCGATCCGACCGAGACGCGGGTCGACGGCTACTTGAGTTCCCTGAGGGCTGTAAGCCCAATCGCTCAAATCCGCAGCGACGATATGCTCCAGCGGCACCGGATGATCGAGATCGCCCAACCAAATCGAGAGGCTCTTGCCGACGCCGTAATAGTCGGGCGTGCGCTCGTCAAAGGCGCGACGACGAATCGGAGCAGGCACGTTCATTTCATCGGCGATGTGCGTCGGCTCGGGTTCCTGGAACGGAAGCGTCACGAGCCGCGTATCGTTGCCCAGGACGCTAAACGTAAAGCGGTTACGATCGCGTCGCTTGTGTCTTCGCTCGAGATAATAGGCGGGAGCTTTCGTGATCGAATACTCCTTCAGTCGCCAGACGAAGAGGCCGACACTGGGAATATTGTAGCGACCCTGCATACGATGCGAATTGACGCGGCGGACGTCGACGTTGTGGGCCACTTCATCGAATGGACCGTCAATACGATCCAGCGCATCACCGGCGCGCAAGTCAACTGTCCGCCCTCGATCCAAATGAAGATGATTTACATGCTGAGCCACGCTTAGCAGTTGATAGAACTCGACCGCGCGAGCGGGCCAACCGGTCACGTCTCTGGCAAGCAGTTCGAGCAGCGAAAGTGTTCCCTTGCGGCGGCGGCCGCGGATGGTATTCGCTACCTCGCAGCGCGGGATCAGAATTCTATTGCGCTCTATTCCTTCGAACGTGGTGGATGATCCCGCTTGTCCCGCTTCGGAGACCGGGCGGCGCCCGACAAGATCGGCAATATAGGGCACGACCCAATCCTCACACGTCTCGATGAACCAGTTTTCGTAGAGTTGCGCGATATCGTCTTCGACGACATTGACTTGCTCGGCGATCACGCGGAGCAGCGCGCGCAGGGATTGACCAAATTCAGCGTCACGCTTTCGGTAGACGCCGGGCAGGAGGTCATACAACCGGTCGATACGTTCGTCGTTCATCCGCTTAGCTCCGTGAGAATGAGTGTGTCCGCGACGGCAGGGCTCAGATAAGCTAGTTGAGCGGGCAGAATGACCGGCATGGCAGAATGTCTGTCAATCCTCGCCGGGTAAACTTTCACTCGCCGCCTCAGCGTCAGCCTCGCGGCGAGGTTGACGAGATCCGCGGGTGCTTCGTCTTCATCGACTGCGTCAAACGTATCGAGATCGGCATAAGCCACTCCGGCCTGTGCTTGAATTACGCTGAGAGCTTCGCTCGCCAAAGTATCCTGACCTAACTCGCGCTGCGCAAAACCAAATTTGCTTAGCAGCGCGGCGCGAATTTTTGGCTCGACGGATTCCCATTGATAGTCGGGCAGCAAACGCACCTTTGCGCTGATAACCAGGAGCTTGAATTTGCGCACTGCGATCTGAATGTGTTGGTAGGGATCGCCAAACTGATGCAGGGCTTGACGCAGGTTAATAAACAGATCAGAAGTGGGAGCGATGGGAATGTCATCTGCTCCGGCAATAGTAAGATGAACAATCTGGCGTCGCCCGTCTGTGAGTCGCACCGCGCTGGCCCTGGCGATGCCCGCGTAGGTGCGCGCGAAGTCCTCATGGTCCTGAACGGAGATCAGGCGATCGAGTGCCATCACTGCCATGGGCGCATTTCGCCGGGCCAGATCGCGGTCTTCTCGGTCGGCTCCGCCGGTGGCCGGCAGCGGATTGATCACGCTCTTGACACCCAACGGTCTGGTCACTGGGGCGCTAATCTGTTGCGCTTTAGCGTTGCCGGCCTTGCCAATGCCGGTGCGATAGACTGCTTTGACGTTGTCGACGTCCGTGGGCAAGCGGGCTCCAAACTTGCCGTCGCCGAACACCACTGTTGTCTGATCCTCGTCGTCGGTGCGCGTGATATAGCCGCGATCCTTTGGTCCCAAATCGATGATGTTCTCGGCCTCATGCCAGAGCAAGTCATTGACGCGCACTTGCAACGTACTTTCCGCACCGGCCGGAGTTGGCGCCGCCAGGTAGGTGAGTGGAGATTGTCGCAAATCGAATTCCTGCATCGGCCGGCTGCCGTCGCCGTTGCCAAGCACTTCCTTCTTTGTCTCGCCGTGAGTCGCTTTCACCACGTTGCCGTAAATATTGAATGTCTCGCGTTTGTAGCAGTAGCTCAGCGCCGGCGCCAGCAAGAGCGTTGTGTGTGTTTTGTCACCAGGCAAACGAGGGTCGTAACCCTGCTCGACGCCGGCGAGCATCACCAACTCGGTGGCCATTACGCCGGGCAGCGCTTGTTTTCTTTCTTCCAGTAAATCGGAGTTGTTCAACTCCGGTTGCGGGTCGGATGAAGAGTCGGCGGGTTCTGCGCGGTTGCCATAAGCGTTCGATTCCGCCGTTAATTCCGTGCCGGGCGGGTTATGCTTGATGTCCGCGCGTTCACCGGTAACGATCAACCAGCGGCCAGGCTCGAGGCCCCTGACGAGGTTGGCAAGCTCGATACGATCACCGCATACCGGTTGGGTGACCGGTTCCTCGGCCAACTCGAGCAACTCGCTTTGGGCAAAGATCTTCGTGCCGCGAATTATCTCGAAGCCGTCGCTGGTGGATGGCACTCGCGGCGCAGTTCCGGGTGAGATCCACGGCGACCTAAGTTCAAGCTGAGTACCTCCCGCGGCGAGTCCGTAGTCGGCGCGGGAAGACTCGCGGGCACTCGCGACTTGCGTGATCACGAGCGGGCCAAGTGCTGGCGGGCCGACGTTCAATGGCCTCTCCAGCACGACCCAACTGTCAGGCAAGATCTCTTTGTAAGAAGCGTCGAGGCTGATCTTGTTTCGCTCTTCGGTAGGTTCAGTGCCGATCTCAAAATCACCCAGAATCCCCACCGAGTTCACGTCAAGCGTCAAGAAAACAAAGGTAGTGGGGTCGCTGCCGGTACTTGTGGTCTCCCAAACTGTTTGTAATAACTGGTCCGGCGAAGTTCTCACTTGACCGCGCACAGCTTTCACCGAAAGATTACGGTTTGAAAACTGGAGATCTATGGTCACTTGCGACGTACCTTCTGTGACCGTGGCGACAACTACCTCGTGGTCAGGGGTAGTAACCGGCACGTTGAAAGGCGACGACGTGAAGGGCACATTCAATCCGTTCCCACCACCCAAAAGCGTGGGGGTAGTCGTTCTTATATCCACGTCGTAAATAAGGATTCTGACGTCGATGGTTTGAAGGCCGGTCGAAACGAAGTCCGGATTGTTTGGTTGATTGCTGTTCAGCTTAATTGCGATTACGAACCGCTCGGTGGACGTGACGGAATCTCGGAATAACGTCCACTCTTTCGTGCCCACCACGCGGCCTGTCTTTACATCGGAAATCGGTTTGAGCGGCGCGTTGTGGCCGAACACGGAGGCGCGCGTCCGCAGCGCATAGACACAGCACGGCTGACTGGAAGTGACGGGCAGATTTTCCCAGGCACTGTATAGTGAGTCGCTCAACGATGGTCGCATGGTTACCAGCAGTCGGGACAAAGCGTCAGAGTGGGGCGAGAAATTACCGGCGATGCTGCGGTCCAACCGGAGGCTATTCGCAGGGGGTTGAGAAGCAGCCTTTTCCAGGGCCCCAATCAAGCCGCTGACCCGCTCGAACGATGAAGGCTCAGCCGCGACCACTGGGGCGGACGCAACACGGGTTTCGTCAGCAGTGCTCGTAGCTGCCGCCGTTTCGGTGACGGTGGCGGTAACTTGATCCAGCTCTCCCATGAGGCCTTCGATCCACGGCTGTAGTTTCGTGAAGTTTCTTTCGGTAGCGAGTCGATGTTCCTCTTGCAACGAAGCGCGGATGGAAGCCAAGGCGCTGGCGTCAGTTGTGATCGACTCGACCTGTCTTTCCAGCTCATCCAGATGAGCGATTACGCGCTGCGCCGTCTGCGTATTCGGATTTACGCCGAAATCTTCAACCCGCCTGGACCGATCGATCGTTTCGCGCAATCCGGCAACGGAATCTGCCACAGTCGCCGAGGCCGGCGCTTCGTCCATGACAGCCGCTGGGACGACTGGGTGAGTAGCAACCCGTTGCCAGGCCTGAACCATAACCTTCGTGCGCCGCGCGGCTTGATTCGGTTCGACCGTCAGCACGCGCAGGAGCGTAGGAGTGGAAGCCCCGCAACTAATCAATAAAGGATCGTTTGGTTTCAATTTCGTGGCTATGCCTTTGAAGTACAAAGACTCGGCACGCAAAGGAAGCAGCACCTGCGGCCGCGTCAGTCGCGCTTGCAACGTATTCCATTCCGCGCGCGCAGCCAGCTTGTCAGCGGTCTCGAAAGATTGCGGTAGCTCTCCAGGGCCGGGGACACTCTGAGATCTTGCGCCCCCCGGGATTACGACGGCGGTATTTTTTTCCAAGGTGTAGGCCAAGTGGACACTCGCAGCCACACCCGGGCGCGGTCGATAACCGATGAGCCGGGCCAACTCCAAAATTGAGCGACGCTCAACGGCGGTTCGCAGAAAACCTTCATTGGCGATCCGTTCCTGATAAAAAGCGAGCACATCGGCAACCAGGGCCCAGGCGTCGAGCAGAGCGATAGCGGGATCGGATTCCGCGCGCGTTGTGAGATTCAGCAGTGGCCGCAGTCGCCCGTTAGCAGAACCGGCCGCGCTGTCGAAATCTTCAGCCGTCAGCTCAAGATTCGACAGGCGCGCCTTCATGGTTTCGAGAAAACTCGCATGCGTTCCGATGCGATAACTGAGCGCATTAAGGCCCGGCCGGTTACTCGTCGTCAGGGGCGTGACTTTGTGGATACCTTCACAGCAGCGACAGGTTTCGTTCATCGTCCACCTCCGAGATCGAGCACCAGCCTGCCGTGTTCGGGAAAACTACGATCATTGTCCAGGCGCGCCACCTCCAACGGACTAAGCGGCAACACTCCATTTTCGATTTCATGGTTTGGGTCTTCGTACATACGTTGCAGTTTGGTGACGGCGACACTCTCAACCCCGGTGACGCCTTGAGCCACAGCCACCAGCTTGCTGAGAAAGATCCCCTCGCCAAATGAAAGATTGTCCGAATGGAAGAAACCACGCCCGCCCGCCGCGAGGTTGCGATTGCTGAACAATTCGAGGAGCTCGGCTTCAACGTGAGCGCGCAGGTAATGCGGCAAGACGCAAATCTTCAGGGCGATGTCGAGCGAAACGTAACGGGCCGGCTTAATCTGCAAGTCGTGCCCGATGCGCCGGTAGCGGTACAGGCAGCCCTCAACTTCTTCGCGCAGGCTCTGGTCCAACTCTTCGCTGCCAAGTGGATCGATCGCCACGCCGACCTCATACCAACTGCCCGTCCAACGCAAGGGCGTGGCGGCCGCCTGCTGGATTTTGCCGGTTGAACTGCGCTCCGTCAGACGCGCATAGTCGTTGCTGGTGACGGCTCGCTCTAATCGCCGGCGAAAAGTACCAGGCGCAAACAACTTCACTTCAGCCAGAGGTTCCGGCTCGATTCCACCTTGAGCCGGCAGCGGATTGCGCACGCGGAAGTTGCTGCCGCTGACGCTCGTATTGCGAAATGCGATAGATGAGATTGCCTCTGCGCCGACGTTGCCGCGCACACCATTTCCAACGCGATAGGTTGCTGTGAGTGTCGTGTCCGCAATCGGGGCGCGCCCTCTCTCGTCATCGCCAAAGCGCAGATGCGCGAGACCCGCGTTATCTATCTCGACTACGAAATGGCGAGCCTGACCGTCGCTTTGAAGCAAGTCCGATCGCGGCAACCATGTAGCCGATCCTTCGTCCATTAACTCCGCGTCCGGCCGGCTCGATGGCTGGGCAGATTGCTCAAGCAGACTTGCGGACGGGAATGCGTCGCGCGGATTCTGACTCAACGCCCGGCTGGCAGG
>DASWQK010000452.1:0-3400 GCA_036403735.1 Pyrinomonadaceae bacterium | reverse complement strand
TTTCAGGCGACGCTCATATTTCACCAGTCAAAATGTTTTGCGAGCGGCTCGAATCAGTCGGCGGCCACTGCGCGGTGGTGCATGATAAACTCGAAGCTGCTCGCGCTTTAAATCAAATTATTTCGGAATTGCAGAGTCGCGTGCCGGCAAAACGCATTGCCCTCTCCGATGCGCCGCTCGTGGCAGAGCTGGCGCGCGGCCTGCTGGTCGAAGAGTTGCAGATCTGCCCGCCTGTATCTGAGTTGTTTAGTTATGATGTCGGCGTCACGATGGCCCAGGCAGCAATTGCTGAGACCGGAACCTTGGTCCTTGAGTCTGAAAAAGAGCGGCACCGTCTGGTCTCGCTCCTGCCGCCGGTCCATGTGGCGATTGTCAGGTCCGACGATATTTGTTTGACGATTGGTGATGCGCTAAGACAATTGCGTGGCCGTGAGAAAGAGATGAGCCGCGCCATAACCTTCATCACCGGACCGTCGCGCACGGCGGACATCGAATTAACACTTACAGTTGGGGTTCACGGACCGAAAGAGCTTTACGTGATCGTTTTGGATAGTTGAGTATTTACTCCTTCTCCGCTTGGGAGAGGGTTTCGGGTGAGGGGCGAAGCCAGGAACATAGTAAGAGTCTCCTTCTTGTTACGGCCGATCGCCGCAAAAGAAAAATCAGGAGGTGGGGCTGTCGCCATCAGACCCTCACCCTTACCCTCTCCCAAAGGGAGAGGGAATAAACTCGTTAATTGAAAGAGAAACAATCATGCGCAAAACGCTTTTTGTATTGCTTGCCCTGGCATTAATACCCACCGCCGTTGGCTGCAACCGTTCGAAAACGAACGGGAAGAAGTTGACGATCGCCGTCATCCCGAAAGGGACTTCGCACGAATTTTGGAAGAGTATTCACGCCGGCGCTATCAAAGCCCAGCGCGAACTCTCGACTAATGGCGCCGAAGTCGAAATCATTTGGAAAGGGCCCTTGCGTGAAGACGATCGCGAACAACAAATTCAGGTGGTCGAAGGTTTTACTTCGCAGGGTGTGAACGGCATCGTGCTGGCGCCGCTGGATAATCGCGCGTTGGCACGACCCGTTGAAGAAGCGAAGAGTGCGGGTGTGCCGACTGTCATCATCGATTCGGCCCTTGAATCAAACTCGATTGTCAGTTTTGTCGCGACCGACAATCGCAAAGGCGGAATGCTGGGGGCGGATCGTCTGGGAGAACTGCTTGGTGGAAAAGGCAAAGTCATTCTGCTTCGTTATGCCGAAGGCTCGGCGAGCACGGAAGAGCGCGAAGCCGGCTTTCTTCAGGAGATGAAGCAAAAGTATCCAAACATCGAACTAATTTCCACGAATGAATACGCGGGCGCAACCCGTGACAAGGCGAAAGCCGCTTCGGAGAATTTGCTTAACCGGTTCGGCGACGACGTGCAGGGAATTTTTTGTCCCAACGAATCAACGACCGCCGGAATGCTTTCCGCATTGCAGGATGCCGGTAAGGCCGGCAAGGTTATGTTTGTAGGTTTCGATGCTACTCAGATGTTCGTGGATGCGATGAACGCCAAACAGTTGCACGGCATCGTAGTGCAGAACCCTTTTAATATGGGATATCTCGGTGTGCGCACGATAGTTGAGAGTCTGCAAGGCAAATCCGTGGAAAAACGGGTCGATACCGGAGTGACGATGATTACTCCCGACAATCTCGATGCGCCCGATGCTCAGGCGCTGTTGCATCCTCCATTGGACCAGTACCTGAAATGAGAACCTGTGTTCTTTCAATTCAATAGCCACTGAATAACGATTGATGTCAGACACAATCACGAACGTAGCCGTCCGCGATATTCGCTTTCCCACTTCGCTGACGCTCGACGGATCTGATGCAGTCAATACCGATCCGGATTACTCGGCGACCTACGTCGTTTTGGAAACAGACAATCCCGGCTTGCGCGGTTACGGGCTAACGTTTACCAACGGCCGCGGCAATGAAATTACTGTCGCTGCCGTACATGCTCTGAAACATCATCTGTTGGGCCGGACCCTCGAGTCGATAACCGCGGACTTCGCCGGCTTCTGGTTGCGCATAGCCTCTGACACTCAGGTGCGTTGGTTGGGACCTGAGAAAGGTGTGATCCATCTCGCGACGGGCGCGCTGGTCAACGCAGTTTGGGATCTATACGCGCGCAGTGAAGGGAAGCCGTTATGGAAACTGCTCGTCGACTTGTCGCCTGAACAGCTCGTCTCGTGCATTCCGTTTCGCCACATCACTGATGCGTTAACGCCGCAGGAAGCAATCGAGATTCTGCGACGAAACGAATCAACCAGGGCACCGCGCGAAGCAGAGATGCGCGCCGCCGGTTATCCGGCCTACACCACGTCAGCGGGATGGCTCGGATATTCGGACGACAAAGTACGACGACTGGTGCGCCAGGGACTGGCCGAGGGATGGTCGCATTTTAAAATGAAAGTCGGCCGCGACCTTGATGATGATCTTCGCCGCGCGGCGATCATCCGCGAGGAGATTGGCGATGAACGTACGTTGATGATGGATGCGAACCAGATTTGGGACGTGGACCAGGCGATTGATTGGATGAAGCCTTTGGCGCAATTCAATCCCTGGTGGATTGAAGAGCCGACCTCGCCCGACGATGTTTTGGGCCATGCAAAGATTGCGCAAGCAGTTGCGCCGATTGGTGTGGCCACCGGCGAGGCGTGCCAGAATCGGGTCATCTTCAAGCAACTGTTCCAGGCGCAGGCGATCAGTTTTTGCCAGATCGATAGTTGCCGCCTCGCGGGTGTGAATGAAGTGCTCTCCGTAATTCTGATGGCCGAAAAATTCGGCGTCCCGGTTTGTCCGCACGCGGGCGGCGTGGGGCTCTGTGAATACGTGCAGCACCTTTCCGTCTTTGATTACATCGCGGTGAGCGCGTCGCTTGAGAATCGCATCACGGAATATGTCGATCATCTGCACGAACATTTTGTTTATCCGGTGACGATGAAAGACGGTCGCTACCTGCCGCCGCTGGATCCGGGTTACAGCATCGAGATGAAATCGGAGTCGCTTGATTACCATGAGTTTCCAGACGGAGAAGCCTGGCGAAAATGAATTATCGTAATGATGTCTCATTCACACCTCGCTTCAGCGAGGTGCTAACAACGAGCGTGATTGCCGGTAGCCGTTTCAACGGCTTTCAAATGGAAACTGTTGAAACAGTTAATGAGATTTCGGGCGCCCGGGAAACACCTCGCTGAAGCGAGGCGTGAATGAGACTTATCTCGTTAGTGGCGCGCGGTCAGGCAACACAACATTACCGAAAGTGATCGTCAACAGAGGAGGAATGATGAAGAGACATCACTATCTGCTGATCTCGATGACAGTGATTCTGTGTGCCTTTGGTTGGGCCGCGGCGCAGCC
>DASWQK010000451.1:0-3308 GCA_036403735.1 Pyrinomonadaceae bacterium | reverse complement strand
CTGGTGTGCGCACGTACTCATTGTTGTTATAGCTGATGCGGTACCCGCCACGCAGCACAGTTTTGCCAGTGCCTGGGAAAAACTTGCCAAGGAAACCCTTGAAGTCGGGAGACCATGCGAAACTAACCGCAGGTCCGAAGTTGTTCTTATCCGGCTTCGAGAAAGCGCCCGGCTTACCGGCGTTCCCGCCAATTGCTTGATAAACCCCATTGGGATTTAGCGCAGCTTGCACAATCGTTTGTCCTGGAGCTAGCTGCGATTCCAGGTAGACCTGATCGGGATTTCGTAGTGGTGTGTAAAGGTCGTAGCGCATTCCCAAATTCACCGTCAAGCGCGGCGACACACGCCACTGATCCTGGCCGTATCCTGAATAGATCTCAAAACGGAAATCGTGAACCTGCGGAGCCCCTAATTTGAAACCGGTCCCGAGATCGACCAGATTGGCGTCCACGGAGGCTGCCCCGATGATACCGCCGAGCAGGTATCGCAGACTATTAATGCGGCCAAGGTCCGTGGCACTGATTCCACCGTTGAAGAGTGCTGTGGTCAGGCCTGGTGTGTTCGGATTCCCAGTAGTCGCGAATGTGAAGATCGGTGTGGTATTTGCCAGGTTCGATGCAACGATCTTGAATCCGTCGCGATTGAAACCAAAACGGAACGAGTGGTTGCCCATCGTGTAGCTGCCATTGTCCTGAATATTGTAATAGGAAGTGTTCCGGCCCTGGGCACGGAACTGTCCTTCCGGACTGGTAATAATTCCGGCTAAGGTATCCTGACCTTGGGTCTGCACGTTGCGAGCGCCAATGATGAAGTCAGTCGGTACGCCGCCCTCGTGAAAGAATGGGTTGCTGTACTGATAACCGCCGCGGACTTCGTTCGAAAAGCGCGACGTCGGTGTCCAACTATAAGCACCGATGTAGAGCTTCGTCGTGGATCCCTGGAACACCAACGGGATCGTATTGAACGCAAAGTTCAAATCGTTCCGCGCATTGTTTTCAAAGTCACGTTTGTAGACAAAGTTTGCGGCGTTATGTTCATTGATCTGAACGTCAAAGCGTCCGGTCTCAGCATCACGAACGACTGGCGTCGAGATGTTGAAGTTCAAGACCTGGGTGAAATTGATGCCGGTGGTCGTTCCGTTGCCGGCATTAGGAAGTCTGCTCAAGATGCGACTGTTGACAAGTGGATCAACTCCCATGGCGCCGCCGGCGCTATTGAATACTGTCGCATTTGCCCCTGTCAGGTTCAGTCCCGTTCCGGTGAGCGCGTTGACCGTTATCTGTTGACCCGGAGTAATACCCGCTGGACAAGTAGCGGTCGTACACGTGGCGGTGTACGTGAAACTTCCGTTGCGCGCTTGAGGCAACAGCGTCGTTGCGGCCGCATTAGCTTGCGAGGCCTGGCGGAAAATCTCAGTATTGAAGAAGAAAAAGGCGTGCTTCTTCAAGACAGCATGACCGCCCTCACCGAAGCGAGGTAAAGGCGCCGGGCCGCTGATCGTTCCGCCGAACTGGTTGCGGTTTAAGAACGGCTTGGGCGTGGCGTTCGTGTTGCTGAAAAACGAATTGGCGCCGAAGTAAGAGTTGCGATTGAACTCATAGGCCGCGCCGTGAAACGACGAGCCGCCGCGCGGAGTGACTAACTGTACAGTTTGTGAACTGCTGAATTCGGCTCCCGCGTTTTGCAACACCGCGGTGAACTCGCCGGTGTCATCAACCGTTGGCCGATCCTGCACAAAGCCGCCGAGCCGAATAAAATTGTCCTGAATGTTCAAGCCATCGCGCGTGTAGTTGGTTACCGTACTTCGCTGCCCGTTGATAGAGCTGCTGGTCGCATTCACGCCCGCCATGGTGTTCAGAAGGGCGAGTGGATTACGACCATTGATCGGTAATTCCTTCACGTCCTTTGGAGAAATTGTATTTGACAGTGATGCATTCGTGGCGTTAATGGTCTCCGCCCCTGCGGTCACGGTCACGGTCTCTTGAATCGATCCGACCTCAAGAGCTGCATTGAGAGCATATTCGCGGCCCGCGTCAAGTCTCAGATCGGGGGCCGTGTAAGTCTTGAATCCTGGCGCCGTAACTTTGACGGTATAGGTACCGAAGTCAAGTTGCGAAATCGTGAACCCCCCCTCACCGTTAGTTACGATCGTTCGTTCTTTCTTCGTTTGATTGTCGGTAACCGTCACGGTCGCGCCGGGGATTACGCCATCCGGGCCGGACACGGTACCAACAATACTTCCCGTGTTGGATGTCTGTGCCAGCGCCGCTACCGCAAACAAGCAGAGCGCCAGCATCGAAAAGGTAAATCTCTTGATCATTTTGAGCTCCTTCAAATTAGTTGCCTCCCATTTTGAAATGGGGAGACCTTTGATAATGACTCAGCGGGGGACCTCAGCCACTTTTTCCAAACACCTTCACTCTGAAGCATGCCGCCGCATTTTCTCGCGCAGAAAAGTAGCAAGGATCATACCGACGCTAACATCATCACGCGCGCCACTCTTGATTTGATTTTCGCTATGTTTCTTGGGGGATTAACAAAAAGAGAGTCAACCAAAACTTGCGGAATTTGGATCGTTCTACGAATCGATAAACTCCGTGTTTACAATAATTTGTATCTGAATCCAAATCATTGAATGGCTGGCTCAGTTTAATGAGAGGCGACGGCGAATGATCAGGGAGTCATCATCGCCGCCATCGCCCGCAGATCGGTTAGGCTGATCACCTGTCACACGAATATTTCTGGCGCCCAGTTGGAAGGCGAGCGTCCTGGCAGACACGATTCGCTGCATCGCCGCGTAGGAAATCGAGATCGACATATTCTCTTCGAAGTAGAAGGTCTGTGAGGTGGAGTTGTAAGAGGTGAGGCCCAGCACCACGCCACTCGCGTCATCGATTACCGCAATCAGATTTTGCAATTTCTGAAAGTACTGATTTTTCGCGGTGCCTTTGAATTTGAATGTCGCGTTTTCGACAGGCTTGGATGGCTGCTTGCCCTGATATGTAAACGAGACGTCGAGATCAAGATTTCCGAAATCGGAGTCACTTTTGATCTCGCGACTCACTGAGTTGGTGAGCGCCAGCGTTTTTAACGATACCGTTGTTTCATTCTTTGACTGATTGTATTTAGTCTTGATGTGATTGTTCGGCTTCGCGTCCGGTTTCGGCGCGCTGTTGCTGTTCGTATTCTGGGACGCACAGAAGCTCGCAGCGAGCAGGATGGCGACCGCCACATTCGAGATAGTAATCAGATGTCTCATAGTCTCTTTTCCTCGTCGCGCTATCTATCAGTCATGTCATGTAACTTGT
>DASWQK010000450.1:0-5324 GCA_036403735.1 Pyrinomonadaceae bacterium | reverse complement strand
TTGATCGAGTGCGTGGCCCAATCGTTCGACGCCCTCACCAAACAACTCCGGCTCAGCGCACATGCCGATGCGAAAATGCTGGGGTGATTCGAAAAACTTACCGGGAACGATCGCGCTGTCATATTTTTCGGTGAGTGACCTGTAAAGGTCGTCAACTTTTCCTCTCATTAACCGAGGAAACGAAGTTGTGCCAATGCGAGTGTGCTCGATCTTGAGATCCTCGCGTGAATCGTAAAAGTCATTCAGCACCGCGCGATTTGTCTCTAGAATACTTTTCGCGCGAGCGATAAACTTCGGAAGTTTGATCATCGCCAACACACTCAATCGTTCGGCAGGATGCGGCGCCAGCGCGCCAAAGATGTCGTGCAGCAGTCTCATGCGCTGCGCGAGTTCAGGCTCCGCCAGAATCCAACCACAGCGCAAGCCACTCAAGCCATAGCCTTTCGTGAGACTGCTGGTAGCAATGAACTGTGGGCCGAGATGAACCGAAGAACGCGGCGCAGCTTCGAATAATGCTTCGAGATAGACTTCATCAACCAGCACGCGCGCGCCGGCCGTTTGCGCGATTTCACCAATCCGGCGCAACGCGTCTTCATCAATCAGAGCGCTGCTGGGATTGTGCAGGTTCGTCAGGACAATCAGGCGGGTACGCGAGGTAACTTGTGATGTTAGATCATCGAGATCGACGCGGAAATTATTCTCAGCCGACCGGGCGAATCGTTTAACGTTCGCGCCGAAGTATTGCGCCAGCGCGAGCAGCGGTTCGTATGTGGGTTGCTCGATCAGGACTTCATCGCCGTGTTCGATCGCCGCCGCCATCGCCAGGTGATTCGCCATTGAAGTGCCTCCGGAAATCGTCACGACACAATCGCGCGGCACGTCCGCGTGTGCTGCCAGCGCATCAACCAACGGGCCGAAGCCATACGAGTTGTCGCCATTCAAATCAATGTCGCTAATCGTTGCGTCGAGTTCCGCAAACGGCAGATTGAGAATGCCGCTTAATGCCAGATCGTATTTGACCTTCGCGCGAGTCTTGGCCCAGTGCATGTATGTGGATTGAGTGTTCATGTTGATTGACGCCTGTATCCCCGGGCCCAAATAAAATACGCCGGCACGCCCAGAAACATTATGCCGAAACTGATGCCGCTGTTCAGCGGAAACTTGTAAAGCAGGCTGAATGTTATTACACAACACGCCGCGATAAAGAACAGCGTAGTGAACGGATGACCGGGAATTCGAAACGACCCCGCGTCTGAGTCGCGTCGCTGCTTTCTGAAAACAAAGACACAAACTGCGGTTAATCCGAAGAAGATCACGTCGACCGACACCACGTAATTCAGAATCTGTTCATACTTGCTCGCGACCAGCGCGATCACAATCGCCAATCCTCCTTGCAGGGCGATCGCAAACGCGGGCACGCGCGCGCGATTAACTGACGCAAGTTGCTTGAAGAATAATCCATCCTCAGCCATGGCGAAATATACACGTGGCGCCGTGAGCATGCTTTGACTCAGGAATCCAATCGTCGAGATGGCGATACCGGCGGCGATAAATCGCGCGCCTTTGCTGCCGAGCGCCAGCCGCATCACCGCCGTTGCCGGTGTCTTTGTTTGGGCCAAAGCATCCGCGCCCAACACGTGAACGCATACATAGTTCACCGACAGATAGACGACGATCACTCCAATCACGCCCAGCAATAATCCGCGCGGCAGGTTCTTGCGTGGCTCGCGCACTTCGCCCGCGACAAAGCATGCTGTCTGCCATCCGCCATAAGCGAATTGCGTGGGAATCAGGGCCGCGCCGAAAGCGATCAGTAGTTGCCACGTTGTCCCGGTCGAACTAATCGTGGTTGTGCTTGAATTGTGGACAGGACTCGCCAGCAGCAGTCCAAGGATTACCAGCGTGGCGATCGCGATCAACTTGAGGATCATGAAAACATTCTGGGTGACGCTGCCGGCGCGCACGCCGATGCAATTGATGAGCGTAAGTAAGACCAGCGCGGCCGATCCCAGCAAGGCAGCACTGAACTCACTTGATCGAACGCCAATTAATTCGAAGAGATGGTTGGCGAAGATGAGGGATGCATCGCGTCGCGCAAATAGACGTATTGGCCACCTGAAGCGGTGACTTTTGAGGACAGTTCCGCGTAAATGAACGCGCCGGCCAGCGCGATCAAACCGCCGACGGCCCAGGCACCCAGAATCAAGAGCGGCGTGTGGACCTGCTGGGCGACGACGTAAGGATTCGAAAAGATTCCGGCGCCGATGATCCCGCCCATCACGATCATCGTCGCGTCGAACGGGCCGAGGCGTCGGGCAAGATGAGAATCAGCCTGCTTCATAAAACTTTGCGAGTCCTTTGCGTCTTAGCGTCTTTGCGTGAAATGGCTCTTCGGTTCGACGTATCTCACGCCAAGTGGCAAAGCCGCAAAGAAACGCCAAGGTCACTCTTTCAAGAGTTGATTGGCGATGATTAGCTTTTGAATTTCGGATGTGCCTTCGTAGATACGCAGCGCGCGCGCGTCCCGATACAGTCTCTCGACCACGCTGCCACGCACCAGGCCTGAGCCGCCGTGAATCTGAACCGCTTGATCGATGATGCGGCCGGCCGCCTCGGTGGCGAAGACCTTGGCCTCGCTCGCTTCGCGCGTCGACCCGGTGTTAATCGTGTCTTTCAAATAGGCGGCGCGATAAACCAGCAGCCGTGCTGCGTCGAGTTCGGTTGCCATGTCAGCTAGTTTCTGCTGAATCAGTTGATGCTCCGCCAGCGGCTTACCGAATTGCTGACGCGTTTTGGCGTGCAGCAAACTTTCGTCGAGCGCTCGCCGCGCCAGGCCGCAGGCTGCCGCGCCGACGCTCGCGCGAAACATGTCGAGCGTTCGCAAACTGAGGCGCAACCCGTCCCCGTGACTACCGATCATGTCCTCCAACGGGATTTTGCAGTTCTTGAATTCGAGTTCGCCGATGGGGTGTGGCGCGATCATCTCCGTCTTTTCAGCGACACTGAAACCGGGCATGCGCGCGGAAACAATGAAGGCAGAAATTTCCGCGCGACCATCGGCGCGCGTCCCCGTGCGCGCAAAGACTGTGTAGAAATCGGCAACGCCGGCGTTCGAAATGAATCGTTTGCGGCCGTTGATTAGGTAGCTGTCGTCATCGATTTCCGCGGTCGTCTTCAGCGCGGCGACGTCCGAGCCGGCGTCAGGTTCAGTCAAAGCAAACGCCGCGATTGCTTTTCCCGTGCGCGCGCGGGCGAGCCAGAAATCGCGCACGTGTTCCGTCGCCGCTAAACTGATTGCGTAGGTTCCCAGACCCTGCATGACGAACGCGAGATCCGCCAGCGACGATGAATATGAAAGCGATTCGCGAACAATGCAGAACGCGCGCAGATCGAACGGCTGACCCGGAGTGGCAACCGAGTAGCGCAAGAGATCGTTTTCCGCAAGCAACAGAACATAACTCCGCAGTGCTTCATCCGCATCGCTTTCATCATCGGCGGCGCGCACTTCGATTTCTCGTTCGACGAATTGCGCCATGCGATCCGCGAGCGAGCGATGCGCGTCATTAAAGAATGGAGTGGTGTTAAGAAACGTGTCCATTTGGAGTGCGCCGGCAGAGCGAAGCGACGACGGCGCTTAGGATTCAAGTTGCTTTACGATTCAGCCATGACGTCATAGTCATCGAGAACCTTCAGCTTGTCTATGGAACGAGCCGGTTAGTACTGGGAGCGCGGGCGCCCTCGCCCGCAGCATGCTCAGTCTCAAACCTCTTGACGCTGTAACTGTTTCGCGCTTCGCGCTCATAGCGGGCCAGGGCGCCCGCGCTCCCGGTATTGGCTTGTCTCTTTCTGCAGACAACTCGTGGAGCGGAGCATGAGGCCAACAGGTTTGTCGCGGTGCGGTCATCTGAATCACAATCCAAAGCGCCGTCGCAGCTTCGCTCTGCCGGCGCACTCCAAATTACTTGAACTTCGCGGGCCGTTTCTCAATAAAGGCCGCGTGCGCTTCCTTGAAATCCGGCGTCTGCATGCACAATGCTTGCGCCGTGGCTTCCGCTTCCAGTGCTGATTCGAAGCTCATATGCAATTCACGATTCAGCATCTCTTTTGTCTTGGCGATCCCCAGCGCCGGCCCGCTCGCCAACTTCTCGGCGAACCCTCGCGTAGCTGACTCGAGTTGATCGCGCGGCACCACGCGATTGTAAAGGCCAATCCGTTCGGCCTCGCCGGCTTCGACAAAATCACCGGTCATCAAGAGTTCAGTGGCCTTCGCCAGGCCCACCACGCGTGGCAGCAGATACGTCGCGCCCATGTCCGTTCCGGCCAGTCCGACCTTTACAAAGATGAATGCGATTTTCGCTTCTTCGGCAGCGATGCGAATGTCTGAAGCCAGTGCGATGCATGCTCCGGCGCCGGCTGTTGTGCCGTTGAGGCTCGCGATGATTGGCTTTGGCAGCGCGCGCATGTTGCGAATCAAGTCACAGGTCAGGCGTGTGAACTCAAGCAGTCCTTCCGCATCGCGGCCTTGCAACTCGCCGATGATGTCGATGACATCGCCACCTGAACAGAACGCGCGGCCCGCGCCGGTAATTATGACGACGCGCACATCTTTTTCATCGCAGAGCTTTGCGAAGACGTCTGTGAGTTCGTGATAGACCTCGAAAGTGATCGCGTTCAGCCGCTCAGGACGATTCAGCGTGATCGTTGCGATGCCGTCGCGTTGTTCGTAGAGAAAAGACCTGGGGCTGTTCATGCGTTGCTATTTGATAGAACTCTCCTCGACCAGTTTCACCGACGCCGGTAGCGCGCCTGCCTTCAACACCAGCGCCAGATCTTCCGCGGACTGCTTCGTGAAGCGACCGGTGATTTCCCCTTGGTCGCTGATTTGCGATTTGATAAAGGCAATTGATCTTACTTCGTCGTCCAAAACGACGGCGAGATATTCATTGATATGCGCACCAGTCCAATTGCCAAACTTGTCCGCTCCGGTCTTATTCAACGAAAACACAATCTGATAGTTTTCGCCATAGGCGCTCCGCACCGCTGACGCGTCTCTTAGATCGCTGCCATCGATTATTGCAGGCGACTCAGCTACGACCCACCTTCCGTTCTGACTCGTGTTCGTCGATTCGGCGCGCTCTACATAAGGTAGGACCCGGCGGTTTGCGGAAGTGGACCCGAATGAATTGAGAGAAGCATTGGCTGCTTCCTTTGTCGCGTAGGTCTGCGCGGGCGCTGGACTCGGCGGACTGATCAGATGGACTAGTTCCAGCCTTCCAAGTGTCGTGATTATTTGTTTTACTCGCTCAGGGCCCTCTACGTTCGGA
>DASWQK010000449.1:0-4241 GCA_036403735.1 Pyrinomonadaceae bacterium | reverse complement strand
GTCATCGTACGTGAGAAAAGCGAACGCCGGATTTTGATAAGCGACGGTCGCCTCGAAGACTTACTGATACCAGTCAACCATTTCCTCGTACCGCCGCGTGCTGTAAACAACGTGTGCGAACTTCGAAGGCTTTGCCATTATTTCAGTTCCTCCGTCTGCTTACTGATCCTTCCACTCCGGAATTCTTCCCGGCGTCCAGGGCGCGCCGGCGGCTTCCATCTGTTTCTCCAACTTCGCGAGATCGACTTCGATCAATTGCCGGAGTTGATTGAGCGTGCCTTCGAATTCCGCAGCCGCGGCGGCGTATTGATCGATTTGAGTTTGCGTCGGCCGCGCCGTCGACATGCGCTGACCACCGACGATCTCGCCCACGCGTTCGTTGATCGAAGGAGGCAGATTCATGTTGCGAGCGCGCAAGGCCTGATCGCCACTCAAGGCCCGGAGAATTTCGTTCTTGCGTCTCTCAAGCGCGATTGCTTCATCAAGCAATTTCTCCGGCGCGTTTGGTGTGTCGAGGAGCGCGCGCCGAATAGCAGCAAATCGAGGTGTCAAAGAATTTGCCGCTTGCGTCGCCCCTTGCAAGGCGCGTTGTAGCCGCGCGACCTTGGTCTGAAATTCCATCAACGCTATTCGATCGGCAGGGTTCATCTTGTCCTGACCATCGACGATGACTTGAAATTCCTGCGACTGTCCAAAAGGAGTCATCATACCGTTGACTCTTTTGGCGACTGACACTTTATAAGTGCCCGGCATCACCAGTGGACCAGAAGGACCTTCGTTGAATGGATCCTCAGGATTCGGCGGTGGCGGTAAACTTGAAGCTGGAGAACGCATATCCCAGCTCACGCGCTGAATACCGGCGCCCGTGGGACCAGTAAAACGGCGCATGACTTTGCCGGTTGAATCTGTGATCGTAAAAATCACGGTCGGCGGTTCCTCTTCTTCTTCCGCCCGCAAATCTGCGGGGTTCGGTAAATTGATGACCGCGCCGCTTCTGGTTGCGGCCCTTTCAGCTTCCAGGCGACGCGTCTTCTTCGTCTTCAATTCTTCTTTCAGGTAATAAGTAAACGTCGCGCCGAAGGCCGGATTCTCAGCCGTGAAAAATGATTCGCCCTGGAAACTCTTGCCGCGCCCGCCGAGCGGCTGCGCCTGGATGTACATCAACGCGTCTTTGACCGGAAACAGCGCGTCGTTCTTCAGCATTTCCGGAGTGATGGATCGCAGCGGTGTGTAGTTGTCGAGAATGTAGATGCCGCGGCCGAAGGTCCCGACCACGAGATCGTTTTCGCGTCTTTGAATGACGAGGTCGCGAATCTGAATCGTCGGCAAGCCGCCACGCATCTGAATCCACTTCTGTCCGCCGTCAACTGTGAAGAACAATCCGAATTCAGTTCCGGCAAAGAGCAGTTTCGGATTCACATGATCTTCAGCGATGGACCACACGGGCCAGTTCGCCGGCAGGTTGCTCTTGATCGAATTCCAGGTGCGACCCGCGTCGGTGCTCTTGAAAAGATAAGGTTTGAAGTCGGCGTTCTGATGATTTTCGAAGGCGACATAGACTGTATTCGCATCATGGTTTGAAGTGACAATGCGGCTGACGTAAGCGAGTTCGGGGACGTCGCCGATCTTTTCTACTTTGCGCCAGTTCTTGCCGCCGTCTTCGGTGATCTGCAGCAGGCCATCGTCGGTGCCGACGTAGATCAATCCATCCTTCTTCGGCGATTCCGCCAGCGCTGAAGCGTTTCCAAAAAACGCCGTCGATTGATTCTTGGCGACCGCGTCCATGCTCCAAACCTTGCCCATGACTGGCAGCTTATCTCGATCCAGACCGCGCGACAGTTGGCCGCTGATTACTTTCCAGGTGTCGCCGCGATCGTCGCTGCGGAATAATTTGTCGGCGGCGAAATAGAGACGCGTGTGTGAATGCGGACTGATGATAAAAGGCGAGTCCCAATTCCAGCGCAAAGGATCTTCGTTGCGACCGACTTGCGGTTGAATGCCCATGCGTTCGCCCGTGCGCTTGTCGTCGCGCACGATGTTGCCGCCCTGCAGCTCGGCATAAATCGTGTTCGGATCTTCCGGATCGACCTGAGTGCGAAAACCGTCGCCACCCTGAGTTACGAACCAATCGGCGTTCACGATGCCGGAGGCGTTGCGGGTGCGCGATGGCCCACCGAACGCGTAATTGTCCTGCGCGCCGCCAAACACATTATAGAAAGGCGTCGCGTTGTCAGTCGTGATGTCATAGAACTGGGTGACGGGCAGGTTGCTCTTGAAAAACCAATTCGTGCCGCGGTCGTAACTCTCATAGACGCCGCCGTCGCAGCCGACCAGATAATGATCGTTGTTCGCCGGGTCGATCCAGATTTCGTGATTGTCGACGTGCTTTGAACGCTCGCCCAGCGGCCGCAGAGTCCGCCCCCCATCATCCGAAACCATGAGCAAGACATTCATCACGTAAATTCGATCGACATTCTTCGGATCGGCGACGAGGTGCGCGTAGTACATCGCGCCCGCATCGAATTCATTGCGCTTTTCCCAACTGCCGCCGCGGTCGCTTGAGCGAAAGATGCCGCCTTTGCGATCTCCTGATTCAATGGTGGCGTAGATTACGTTGGTATCGACCGGCGAAATAGCCAGGCCGATTCGGCCCATGTCAGTAGCCGGCAAACCCGCACGCACTTTGTTCCAGCTG
Source organism: Pyrinomonadaceae bacterium (assembly GCA_036403735.1). Lineage (GTDB taxonomy): Bacteria > Acidobacteriota > Blastocatellia > Pyrinomonadales > Pyrinomonadaceae > UBA11740. Next base: position 1,546 of record DASWQK010000449.1, on the reverse strand, counting down.
GCCCCCGCATCAGTTGATTTGTAGACCGCGCTTTCTGGTCCGCCGTCGATCAAGGTGAACATGTGGCGACGTCTCTGATACGACGCGGCATAAACTGTGTTCGGATCGTTCGGATCGATCGCGACCTCAGTGACGCCGGTGTTCTCGCTGATGTTCAGAATGTTCTTCCAGGTCTTGCCGCCGTCCGTCGTTTTGAACAAGCCGCGATCGCCACCCGGTCCCCACAATGGTCCCTGCGCGGCGACGTAGACGATGTTGGAATCTTTGGGATCGATGGCGATACGACCGATGTGCTCGGACGTTTTCAACCCGACGTTGCGCCACGTCTTGCCGCCATCGTCGGACTTATAGAGACCATTTCCGTACGAGACGCTGCGTTGGCTGTTGTTCTCTCCGGTGCCCACCCAAACCGTCAAAGGATTTTTCGGATCAAGCACGATCGCGCCGATTGAATACGAACCTTCGCGATCAAAAACCGGCGTCCAGGTATTTCCGTTGTTGGCCGTTCTCCAGACGCCGCCGGAAGCTGAGGCAACGAAATACTTCGCAGCGTTGTTTGGGTCGACGGCGAAACCAATCACGCGTCCTGAGGTGAAGGCCGGCCCAATCGATCGAAATCGCAGTCCGGTGAATGTCGGTGACGACATCGGATCACGCTGGCGGCTCTCATCTTCGCCGGGGCCTCTCGTTTCAGCGCCTGGCGTAGGCGATGCTTGTGGGCTGGGCGAGGCTACTGCCGGTGGTCTGTCTGTTTGAGCGCAGATGATTACGGGCGCTACTAGTAACAGCAAACAAACCGAAACGATTTTGATAAGCGAGTGATTCCGCGGATTGCAGGGGCACATTGATTTATTCTCCTGGTTAAATTTCAGTTTAGCGCCGAGCGACGGCAATGTAAGGTCAAGCACGAAAGCGGGAATCCGGAGTTTCAACGAAGCAAATTAAGCCGCGGCGCATTCGCGTTCAGACATAAGCCGCTGAACCGTTTGGATTAATTCCTCGAAATCGGGTTTCGAAACATAAGCGCGCGCCCCGGCGGCGAACGCTTCCTGGCGATGCATCTCATACGCGTCGCCCGTATAAAAGATGCAGGGCACGCCCGGTGTGACGTCGTTCAGCATGCGGCACAGATCCGTACCTGAACCGTCGGGCAGCCGCTTGTCCAGAACGTACAGATCAAAACTTTCTGTTTGCGCTTTGTCGAGTGCTTCTTCAAATGATTGCGCGATGTGAACTTCATAGTCTTCTGCCGCGAGCATCAGCTTCAACATCTCGGCACTGTCTTCATGATCATCAACGTAAAGAATGCGGCATTTACTTTTAGCCATAATCCCCTCCGGTCGGATAATTTCAACGGAGCTTGTTGTTCGCTTGGTTCGACGATCGACTCAAGGGCGCGGAGATTATAGTGTAAGCATCAATAGTGCGCCAGAAGGAGAAAGGCTCTTATCGGATTGTCACGGATAGGGTGCAGCCAATGACTCTCAATTCACACCTCGCTTCAGAAAGCGAGGTGCTAACGCCGAGTGTGATCGCTCCCAGCCGT
>DASWQK010000448.1:0-25930 GCA_036403735.1 Pyrinomonadaceae bacterium | reverse complement strand
GGTGCGGCTCGGCCCGCGATACGATGGACCATCCTGACGATTGCCGTAGACGTAATAAGGAATCTGATTATCAGTCGTGACGTGATACAACTGGCCGTTCGGTAGTTGAATCCTCTGCCACGTGCGACCGCGATTCACTGTGAGGCTGACGCCCGAATCGTTGGCGACGGCCATGCGATTGCCATCGGTCGGATCGATCCAGATGTCATGATTGTCGCCGCCGGGACTGCTGCCGCCAAACCCTCCACCACCGCCGCCACCGCCGCCGGGGCCGCGCGCGATAGTTTCGCCCCCGTCGAGCGAGACGGAATAAGGATTAGTCAGGAAGTGAACCTGGTTTTCGTTGTCTGGGGATACTTCAAGCCGAAAGTAATAGTGCGTGCGCCCGCCCATGCCACGGTCGTAACTGACGAGCCGCCAGTTCTCTCCCCCATCGTCCGAGCGCCAGAGCTTTCCGCGATCAGTCTCCTGCCCTTTATAAGGAACGCCGTCACCAGTTTCGATCATCGCGAAGATTCGATTAGGATTTGAGCGAGAGATCGCCAGCGCATACTTGCCCGTCATGCGCGTGGGCAATCCATGGCCGGTGATCTTCTTCCAGGTTGCTCCCCCATCATGCGACACGTATAGGCCACTGCCCGGCCCACCGCTTTCTCTGCCCCAGGTATGAATTTCAAACTGCCACATGCCGGCGAAAAGTGTTCGCGGATTGTTCGCATCCATCACGATGTCTGAACAGCCAGAGTTCTCATCCGTGAACAGCACCCGGTCCCAATGCGCGCCGCCGTCAGTGGTGCGAAAGACGCCGCGCTCCTGCTGCGGGCCGTAAGCGTGACCCAGCGCGCAGGCCATCACGATGTCCGGATTCTTTGGATCGACCACGAGGTGTCCAATGCGTCCGGTTTTTTCCAGACCCATCAACTTCCAGGTCTTGCCGGCATCGCCCGATTTGTAGATTCCCTGGCCCACCGAGATGTGACTGCGAATCCACGCCTCGCCGGTTCCCGCCCAAACGACGTTTGGATCCGATGGCGCAATCGCCAAAGAGCCGATTGACGAAACAGGTTGCCCGTCGAAGATGGCCTCCCAGTGAATGCCGCCATCCGTTGTTTTGAAAATGCCGCCTGACGCTGAGCCGGCGTAATAAACATACGGCTGGCCGGGCACGCCAACGACCGAAGTCGTGCGATTTCCCACGGGCCCGATGTAGCGCCAGCGCATTGCTTCAGTGTTTGGTTGCTGCGCCTGCACGAGCGCGACCACCGTTACCAAAAGAATGAAAACGGAAACCGATAGTATTCGGAGCGACGAGCGTCTAATCATTTCCAACCTCCAGGGAAGACGAACTGTAAGTTTTTCGACGAATGTGTCTATTGATACAGCAGAAGCAATCTGACGGGATGCTTCTTATCGAGAATCACCCACAAAGTCAATAAGAATTCTGCGCGCTTTGCAGCGAAATCGGCGGGGCGCTAATCTAATATCGTTTAGAAGCGGGCTACCGCCGCTTTGGTCGGGCAGTAGACCGACTCTAAACTCTATTGAGGTGGTTTATGCCAGACAGTAAAAAGAAAGCACTCATTGTTGTCGACGTGCAGAATGATTTTTGTCCGGGCGGCTCGCTGGCCGTCGCGCAGGGTGATGAAGTCGTCGCGCCCTTGAATAAACTCATGAAGGATTTCCTTGATCGCGGCGAACCTGTATACAAAACGCGTGACTGGCATCCGGCTAAGACCAAACATTTCGCGCTCTTCGGAGGAACATGGCCGGTTCATTGTGTGCAAGACACAACGGGCGCAGAGTTCCGCGCTGACCTGCTTGATGATCCACGCATAACAACGATCTCGAAAGGGATCGATGAGAGTGCTGATGGTTATTCAGGCTTTGATGGTACAAACCTCGGCGAACTGTTGCGCGACGAAGGCGTGAGAGAAGTATGGGTAGGCGGACTGGCGACTGATTACTGCGTGAAGCAAACAGTACTCGACGCGGTGCGCCAGGGATTCGAAGTCAAAGCACTTGCCGACGCGATGCGCCCGGTGAACGTAAACCCGGACGATGGTGCGAAAGCAGTCGAAGAGATGCGAGAGGCCGGAGCTGAGATTATGGGAGACGAGAGCAGAGCGGCGGGCGTCGCCTAACTCTGCTCACTGCTCACTGCTCACTGCTTACTGCATTTCACCGGCAGCGATGCTTGCAATCGTCTTTCGATTCCTTCGCTCTTCGCTCGCAAATTTTTCGTTCATTCTTCAGCGGGATTAACTTGCAGGCATCTTTCTTAACCTTATAGATGTCGGCGCAGTGATCAGTACACCTGTTGCCGCCGCCGGCAGAAACACTTGAACCGGCGATCCATAGTCCCGAACAAAACACCAATAACGCCGCAACGCAGGAAACAATTCTGGTTTTCATTGATCGTATCTCCTTCCACTCAGTTGAAATGGGGGAGAGCTGGTTCTTCAACGCCTACCGGCAACGCCGGCGACATTCATCGTGTGCAAACTTCGCGCGATCTTCACATTGCCGTTTTTCCCATCGACGCAATCCCCGGCATTCGTCTTTGCGTCGACGGTAGGCTTCATTACACCGATCCTTGCAGCGGTTGGCACGGGGCGCGCCAGATGCTGAGCTCGGAGTAACAAATGAACCGAAACAGATTAATAAGGCTGCAACTATGCTGAAGCAAAAGTTCGACCTTTTCATTCTCTCTATCTCCTCGGTTTTTTGTCGCACCCAAACCCGTGCGACGTAATTACCGCCGGCTTCGAGACATCACCGGCGCAGGTTCGGAGGGGTTGCGCTAAGAATACTACCGAACCCCCTGCGGCGAAAAGACTAAATCAAATCATTTTGGGCCAGCTGCGGCACCGGAGTATTATGCTTCATCGATGGGCACACTGAATTTCGATCGCTATCACGCCGCCATGGCCGACGCGTCTTATAAGAAAGAGACGCGGGTGCATGACAAACCTCTCAGCGAGATGGTCGCGACGTTCTATGTAACGCAGCGCAAGCTGCCGTTCGCGCCGGTGCTCGGTCATGAACGATTGATCCGCTTGCTGGTCGACAGTCAGATTGATCGGCCGCGGCTGCGTTTTCTCGAGCAGGATCGCGGCGGCTTGCAGCGATTCGCCAAAGCGATCGAAGACATTCAATTCGCCGGCAGCATTCGCGCAGTGCACCCGGGAACGATCATGTTTCCACAGCAGCCGATCGCCGACATCACCGGAAAGTTTGGCCTCACCCAGGCACAGGAGATCAAATTCGAGCACGCCTTCGATCTGCCCATGACCACCGCGAGCACGGCGATGCAGTTTCGCATGGCCGCCGGCAATCGCTGGCTGTCAGATTTTTCCCTGCGGCGCAACGGCGACATCGAACGCGCCGTCGATATTGCGACCTACGCTTTCATCGGCGGCTTTAACGACACATCAAACATGGAAGCGGCGCATCGTCTGGACATTCCCGCGGTCGGCACCATCGCGCACTACTGGCAACAGGCTTATCTCGAATACTTGTACGAACCTGAAATCGAACCACGCACCGGACAGCAGAAGCATTTCGAACAAGTTGCTTTTGAACGCTGGCTCGACGCGAATCCGAATGGCACGACGCTGCTGCTGGATACGGTCGACGTTTACATGGGCGCGGTGCACGCGGCGATGGCGGCAACTTCTACTGAAGGGCGTCGCAAGGCCTTCAAAGGATTCCGCGTTGATTCCGGCGACCTGGCTGAACTCGGCCGGTGGTGTCTTGAATTTTTTGAGGCCAATGGATTGCACGGTTTGCGCACGAATCTTACCGGAGATTTGAATGTCGAACGCGTTACGAAGATCGTCGCCGAGTTTCCCGAGGTGAGCGGCTTCGGCATCGGCACCAAGCTTTCGAGCGAAGTAAAAAATGTTGCCGGCGTAATTTTTAAGGCCTGCGTCATCAACGGACTGCCGACGCTAAAGGCTTCGAACTCGGTGGACAAAACAACTCTGCCCGGATTCTTGCAGGTCTTTCGCGGAATCGACGCGCAAGGAAATTACCTCGCGGACGTCACTGGATTAGACGGCGAAGAGATCGAAATTCCGGGAGCTGTCACAGTCAGGCGATTAGTCGAACCATTCTGGGAGAATGGTCAGCACTCACCGATCCCTTCGATCGAAAAACAGAAAGCATTCGTCGCCGATCAGATGAATCGTTTTGGCGATTTGCACAACTACCCGCGCAGTTTGAGCGACGGCTTGACCCGGGTTCGTGATGAGCTAACTGCCAGGATGCGCGCGGACAATTCCGGCTGGGAGAAGATTTTGAAGTTGCCGGAAGAGATGCCTGAAGAGCTTATCCAGATCAAGTAAACTTCCTTTTGCATGCAATGAAGAGACTGACTTCCACTCTCTGCGTGATTCTTTGTCTGACTATTGCGGCTTTAAGCATTCCTCAAGATTTGTCTCCTGACCCGCCAAACGATTTCACGAAAATCTATTACGCAAGCGGCGATAACAAACTCTTAGCTCTGCCATTCGAGTCCGGCATCACCTCGTTGAATGTTTTCGCTCCAGCTCTCGAAGACAAAGTCACCCGCGTACGCGTGGATGGATCGAAAGCGGAAACCGTCCTCACGAATGAGAATCTGAGTTTCTTTGTGTTCGTCGCGGACCGGATGGACCCGCCGCCGCATCAGTTAGTGAGACTAACAGGCAGCAAATCGGAGCGGTCGCTTAAGATTTCGGTGATTAAAGGCCGAAAAGGTTATGCGCCATTTGACGAGGATAATATTCGATTGGGGCGACGGATCTTGAAGCGCTTGCGCGTCGAGGCGGGTGCGAACCGGTTTCTGTTCATTAACTACATGCAGCTTCGTCCGCTTCAGCCGCTAACACCGGGCGAGTACGCGATCATCGGTGATTCGCTCGCGGACATCGCGACGTTCCGGATTGAGTAGAAGCGAACCAGAATGGTTATTCACACTTTGTTTCCGCCTGCGCTTTTCCGTCTTTAACTTTAGTGAGACATTCATTGGCGCAGGTGACGGTCACATAGTCCATTAACTTCTTGTCTTTATAAATCGCTTCTTCTTTCGACGGTCGTCCGGCGGCTTTCCCGGCGGGCGAGTCCAGCCAAACTCCGTACATCGCCTCGTAGCCAGGATCGGCTTCGCGACAATACTTGTTACAGGCAAAGCGCGTCGCATCGTCAGTCGATGATCCCTCGCCGACGAAAGTCTTACCATCATTGGTCAGCGTCGCAGTGCATTTTTTGGCCGATGATCCGGAACTACATGCCAGCACCGCAGCCAGCAGGAGTAACAAGGACAGAAAAAGACCGGCGTTAATCCGGGCCGGTGACCTCGACGTTTGAGATGACATGATTGATCCCTTCTTAGAGAGAAACGCGATGCAAAAATATTTACAGAACGCACACTTGTCAATGGCGGTAGAATCGAGGGGCCGGAAATATTGGCGCTAGCGCGCCGTAATTTCCGAGTGTCAGCTAAGCGCCAAGGGCGCGAGATGTAACAGCCTGGGCCAACGGCCCAGGTGCCGCGTTGGGGAAAGACATGGAGCGCTGAAGGCGCGATATAAAAAGATGTCACAATCGCTATCATCCGTTTTGATTCAACTGGTCTTCAGTACAAAGGACCGCGAGCCATTCATCACCCCAGCAATCGAAACTGAATTGCATCCGTACATGGCGACGATATTCCGCGAACTTAAGTCGCCATCGTTGGCAATCGATGGCACAAGCGATCACGTCCACATTCTTTTTTCAATGGCGCGCGTAGTCACAATCGCGGACATTGTCGAAGAAGTAAAAACGAGCACGTCGAAGTGGATCAAGACAAAAGGTCGTGAGTTTCGAGGTTTTCACTGGCAAAGAGGTTATGGGGCATTTTCAATCGGGCAATCAAATGCAGCGTCGTTGAAGAGATACATTCGCAACCAAAAGGAACACCATCGACACGTGACCTTTCAGGATGAGTACCGCAAATTTCTCAAGGCTTACGGCATTGAATATGACGAACGATTCGTGTGGGAATGATTCTCGTATTTCGCGCTTTCAGCGCTCTGATTTGTTGATGACGGTACCTGGGCCGTTGGCCCAGGCTATTACATTTGCGCGCCTTCGGCGCTTACGGTTGCGGTTTCATTCACAAATCAATCCTTTCTAATCATCAGTCTTTAACCCACCCACTACCGGAGATGGCTCCGTTTCAGCCTGCGCTTCACCGCGTCGCGTCGGGGCGATGCGGCGGACGATGCTGGTCAACGGCGCGGTCAATCTTCCGGTCGCCCTGGCGAAGCGCCGCCATTTCGCCGTGGATCCCATATCGTCGAGCAGAGAATAGACCACCGGCGTCGCGATTAATGTCAGCAGCAGAGACAGAGATTGTCCGCCGATAACCACGATCGCGATCGAGCGGCGCTCTTCAGCTCCTGGTCCAGTGCCGAGCGCCAGCGGCGCCATGCCCGCAACCAACGCGAGCGTAGTCATTAGAATAGGTCGCAGACGATCACGGTTACCCTGAATGATCGCCGCATCACGTTCCATTCCCAGGGTGCGCAAACTATTCATGTGATCGATTTGCAGGATCGCGTTTTTCTTTACCACGCCGAACAGCACCAGAATGCCGAGCGCTGAATACAGATTGAGCGTGTCTCCCAACAACCAAAGCGAGAGCAGCGCAAACGGAACCGACAACGGCAGGCTTAACAGAATCGTGAGCGGGTGAATCGTGCTTTCGAATTGCGACGCGAGGATCATGTACATGAAGATGACCGAAAGCAGAAACGCCCACAGGAATTCGATGAACGTTCTTTCCAGCTCGCGGCCGCGGCCGGCGACGATGGTCGAATAAGCGGCCGGCAAATTCATCCCGGCAACCGTCTTGCGCAAGGCATCGAGCCGGTCGGCCAACGCAAATCCCGGCGCCACACCCGCGCGCACCGACGCTTGCCGCTGTCGATCCAAACGATCGATGCGCGAAGGGCTGATGTTTTCTTTGATGTCGACGAGACTGTCGACGCGAACCAACCCGGCGCGAGTCGAAGGAACGTAAAGCCGGGAAATCGTAGCTGCGTCTTTGCGATCAGATTCCGTCAGCCGAAGTTGAACGTCATAGTCTTCGTTGACGGATGGATCGCGAAATCGCGAGACACGGTCGTCGCCACCTACCATCAATCGCAGCGCTGTCGAAATGTCAGAAGTATCAACGCCAAGATCAGCAGCCCGATCGCGATTGATGTGCACGCGCAACTCGGGCTTGTCCAGCTTGAGTGTCGTGTCGGCATCGACGATGCCGCCGATCTCTTTTGTTTTCTCACGCAAGGTGTCGGCATATTTTGCTAATTGCTCGAGCTCCGGCCCGCGAAATACGAAGTCGATGTCATAGTTGCCGCCCCCAATATTGAAAGAGGGCGCGTTCCGCACATTCGAGCGAAACGGCGCATATTTTTGCAGCCGAGCGCGCACTTCCTGCATCACATCGCGCTGCGTGTAATTGCCGCGGAAGGCCATCAACGGATGTCCGGCCTTAATCGAGTCCCACAGTTTCGTCAGCGAGAAAACTCTCTCTTCGTGCGGGGCGATGCGCACGTACACGCTGGCGGAATTGACCGCACCCAGAAACGATCCGCCGGAAGATGACTGAATCAGACGCACACCCGGAGTATCAAGCAAGTCTTTTTCGATAGACTTCATCGCCGTGTCCATCGCGTCGATGTTTGTGCCTTCCGGAGCGTTCACGTTGACGTCAAACTCGGCCTCGTCGACGTCAGTCGGAATGTATTCCTGCTTGACTACGCGATAGAGAGGAATACTGGATAGCGCGACGAAGAGAGCAATCACGGCGACCGCCAGCCGGTGATGCATCGCCAGCTTGAGCAACCACGAATACGAACGATCGATGTAGGAATAGAATCCTCGCCGCGATGATGCGGAAGCGACAGTGTCGTGATGATGGTCGTGCCCGTGCAGAGCGGCGGCGTCTTCGGTACGCAGCAGCCGCGCGCTCATCATCGGCGTCAAGGTGAACGAAACAAGCAACGAAACCAGCACCGCCACCGCGGCAGTAATCCCAAATTGGAAAAGAAAGCGGCCGGAGATCGATGACATGAACGAAACCGGCAGGAAAATCACAACCAGGGAAAACGTCGTCGCCATTACGGCCAGGCCAATATCGGCGGTGGCTTCCCTGGCCGCGCGCATCGCGGTCATGCGCTTCTCTTCCACGAAACGAAAGATGTTTTCGAGCACCACGATCGCATCGTCGATCACCACGCCGACCATCAAGACGAGCGCCAGCATAGTCACACCGTTCAGGGTGAAGTTCATCGCGCGCATCATCGCGAACGTGGAAATGACCGAGCACGGAATCGCGAGCGCCGCAATCAAAGTCGATCTCCACGAGCGCATAAAGAGCAGGACCACCAGGCTCGCGAGGATGCTGCCGAGCACCAGGTGCCGCGTAATTTCATGCAGCGCGGCGCCGATATAGCGTTCCTGATCGCGAATGATCTCAAGCTTAATATCTGCAGGCAGTTGCGCTTTCACGCGATCCAATTGCGCCTTGGCGTTGTGAATCACTTCGACAGTGTTGGCGCCCGATTGCCGGCGAATCTCGAGGGTTACCGTCGGAACTCCATTCAGCCGCGCGACGGATCGTTGTTCTTTCGTTCCATCTTCAACGCGGCCGAGGTCGCGAATCCTGACCGGCGAACCGTTGATGTTGGCGACCACAAGCTCTTCCATCTCGCGGGGATCGGTGTAGCGGCCGAGCGTGCGCAGCACCAGCTCGCGCTTGTCTGTTTCGACATTGCCGCCGGGCACGTCAGAGTTCTGACGTTGCAAGGCATCGCGCACCTTCGTAATTGGAATCTTGTACGCCGCTAATCGCTCGGCATCGATCCAGACATTGATCGCGCGCTCAAGGCCGCCCACAACATCGACTTCGCCGACGCCGCCCGCGCGCTCTAACTGTACTTTGACGACTTTGTCGGCGTACTCAGTCAGCTCGCGAATCGACCGGTCGCCCGAAAGCGCCACGGTGACTACGGCGGTACTGTCGTTATTGAATTTCGCAATGACCGGCGGTTTAGTATCCGGCGGCAGATCGCGCACCACCGTGGCCACGCGATCGCGCACATCCTGCGCCGCCGTGTCGATGTCGCGATTGAGATTGAAAGTCGCGATGACGATCGAGCTGCCCTGGACAGACACTGAACGCAGGTTGTCGATGCCGTCGACTGTGTTGACGACTTCTTCTATTGGTTGGGAGACAAGCGTCTCCATCTCTTCAGGAGAACCGCCGGGAAGCTGCGTGCGCACGCTGACCGTGGGGAGATCGACGGAAGGAAAGCGATCGACGCCCAGCTTGAAATAGCTCGCCGAGCCAACCACGACCAGCGACAGAACGATCATCGCGGCAAAGACGGGACGGCGGATACAAATTTCTGCGAGCTTCTGCATTTTGGGTTTAGTTTACGCGTTCTTGCCAAAGTTGAGGATCACGACTCGCGTGCAGAACGGCAATCACCTGGATACGGTCAGAGAGAACTCGATAATAAATCAGGTAGGGAAACTTCCGAACCTTCGCGCGTCTGACATCTCGAAGTGCCTTGACATACCTTTCAGGCATTGCGGTAATTCTTGTTACAGCGCTCTCAACCGCGGTCGAAAATACTTCCCCCTAACCCCTGGCGCTGCTCTTCATACCAATCACGCGCACTGAACAAGTCCGCTTCGGCCTCCGGTCTAAATTCCACGCGGAGACTCATGATTTGTTATGAAGTCGTCTCTTGATTTCTTCCCAGGGAATCGAGGCGTCGGGATCTGAATCAGCCGCCGCCATACGCCTCTCTAGCTCTTCGCGATGCCAATCCGGAACGGGCAAAGCGTCAATGGAATCCGGGATGCTGTCCCAAAGCTCGCCGATAAGCTCAAGACGTTGCTCTTCGCTGAGTGGTATTCTTAGTAATTCAGCGGCGGCTTCTGGTAGTTGTTGAGACATCTCCCTTCCTTTCCTCTGAACAGTAGACTACTGACCATCGGCACTGACCGCTTGTCCCGACTGCAAATTCCCCGGATCAACAACCACAGTCTGGCCCACGTTTATGCCGGCCTTAATCTCGATCCAATCACTGCCGCGGCGACCCACGGTTACTGTCTTCTCAAGAGCCTTGCCGTTTTCAACGATGATCACTTTGTCGATTCCCGCAAACGTCACCAGCGCGGTGGGCGGAACGGCCACCGCAGTATTCGTCTGATTCGTAACGATCTCAGCCTTCACAAATGCGCCCGGTCGCAGGCGACCGTTGTTGCGAACGTCCGCTTCGACTGACAGCACGCGGTTCTGTTCGCTGATCGTGGGACTGAGCCGTTTGATGTATCCGAGATAGGAATCAGGATCGCCCTCCAGGGTGACGCGCACGCTTTGGCCCATGCGGATGTTATGTGCTTCACGCTCGGGAACGTCAACGCGCAATCGCAGAGGATCGATGCGCACCACACTCACGACCGGCGCGCCGGCTGCGAGGTATTCACCCGCGCTCGCTTTCTTTTCCTGCACGACCCCGTCCAAAGGAGAATAAACAGACGTGTCGGCGAGTTGCTGTTTCGCCAGGGCAAGTTCGGAACGTCTTTGCGCCAGCAGACCCTGCCGGTTGCGAATCTCTTCCAGTCCATCCTGATAACGGCTTAAGGCGACTTTGTATTCCGAATCTACGGTGTCGTACTCGGCGCGCGGCGTGATCCCCTGCTCGACGAGTTTCGCGGCCCGATCGCGTTTCAGCTTCGCATCTTCGAGCACCGCTTTGGCTTGTCTTACCGTTCCCGTTTCTTCCGCGGTCACGCGATCGTCCGCGCCGTCCGGCGACAACCCGAGACGCGCTCGCGCCTGGGCCAATCCGGCTTCGGCCTGTTGCACACGCAGCTTGTAATCCTGCTGCTCGAGTTGCGCGATGACTTGTCCCTTGTGCACCACGCTGCCAAGATCGACGCTAATTGTCTGCAGCCGGCCCGGTACTTTCATCCCGACGGTGGTTTGATCGTAAGCCGCAAGATTTCCATTCACGGTCACCATTTCGCCGACCGGTATCTCGGCAACCTTCACGGTTTTTACCTGACGCGGTTGTGACTTGCCGTCAGCGCTCGCGGCCTTTCCGGACGCGGGATAATCGCTCTTGCAAGCAGTCGCGGAAACCAACAAAGTTGCGGTCAGACACAACCAAGCCAGTCGCCAAAAGTTTGCGGGATGAGATAAAAACATTTTGGATTTAATGCCGGGCGGGACGTAGTTTAGCACGCTGAATGTTAATACGCCTTGAGGCGTGGATAAGTTACATTCCAGGCTTTTGTACGCGTGCTTAATAGACTGTTCGACTTTGACGCTGCGTAAAGCGTTGGCCTGAAAACCGTGAAAGAAGTCTCAGACCTAACAACAACTGTGCGTTTAGAGGCAGCTACTTCCGGTCAGTATGTTTAGAAGCCGCACTTGTGCGGCGCATTTGTCGGCGGACAAGTTCGCCGTCTAAACGTGGGGGGACTTGCAGTTGGCGGGCGGTAGCCCGCCTCTAAACATTTATTTATTTTTGAGGGACGAGACTTCTCCCCATTTTCCTTCAAACACAAAGCTGCTGATCGGCCTTCGCCTTCGCGGACCTGTTTCCTGTTCGCGAAAGGTTTCCGGCAGAACTTCGGGTTCGGCTGGATATCCAATCGCGATCGCCGCCACCGGTTCGAAACGTTCCGGCACGTGATAAGCCTCGCGGACTTTATCGACAGAAAAGCCGGCCATCTGATGGACGAACAACCCCAGCGCTGTTGCCTCAACCAGCAGGCTGCCCATCGCCAGGCCCACATCGTAAAACGCGTGCCGATTCGGTTTGCCGGTCTTTTCAAAATTGAGACTGGCGACGGAAACCATCAAGACCGGCGCGAGCCTGGCCCACTGCTGGTTCTTTTCCATCAAACAACTCAATAACTGCGCGTGCTCTGCGGGCGTTTCTTTCGTCGCGAGAATGAATGACCACGGCTGTTCGTTGAATGATGACGGCGCCCAACGCGCGGCCTCAAACAAACTCAGCAGTTTTTCGGCTTCTACGTTTCGATCAGAAAACGCGCGCGGGCTCCAGCGCCGTCGCAGAATCTCTTCGATTGGATAATCAGTTGGTGCAGGCTTTTCCATTTTGTCCTTTCAGAACTTTGCCAGAGAGGCACAGAGACACGGAGACGTTATATTAACGCGCAGCAATGACTGGTTGCCATCCGCATTGTCATCTGACGAGCGAGCGTTATGGAGTCAGTACCGGGAGCGATAGCGACCGGGTCGCGCTCTCAATAAGGTTGACCGTCAGGCAAGAGTCACCTCATTAACTTCCGCCGAAGCTTTTCCGGAACAGGTAGGACATCTTGATGAAGAAGGTGCGGCCGTTGCGTCGAAAGCCCGGCTCGAGTTGTCCGGTGAAAGGACTGAAACCGTTGCGAGTGAGGTCGTCGTTGTAGCCGAGGTAGAACGCCGTGCCGGGATTTGGCGTGTAGCCGAACAAGAATTGCCCGCGAGCATCGGATGACAAGGTGTCGTAATCGATGCGGGCGCGCGCAAAAATGAAGCGACTGAATTGATACGTGCCGCGGAATGAATAGATGTTGTCTTGATAAGCCAACAAACCCGTGTCGTTGCGCCGGAGTTTGCTCTGTTCCCAACTGAACGACATGTTCAGCGGTTTCGTTGGCTGATAATTAAAGCTGAGATTTAAGTCGACAGACTTGCCTGGCCCAGGATCGAGCGCCGCGTTCGGATCGGCGAGGGCCGCGGGACTCACGCGAATGAATTTCGGAGTAGCGCCGAAGTCGTAATCAAAAGAGTTCCAATTGAAGTTCAGAAACATGTTGAATGAATATTTCTGGCTCGGCTTGGTGTTGCCGAACAGGTAGAACCCTTGCTGCGTGGTCGAACGCTCCGGCGGCCCAAAGAAAGCGCCCGCGTGGGTGGCCGTTCTCTTTAATCCAAATTCTTTTTCAAACAGACGCTCGTAACCATTGTCCACTCCGAAGCCGAGATTCGTATTGTGCTGAAAATTCAGATTCATGCTCGCTTCGTGGTAGAAATTCTGGCTTAGACCTTGCCAATTAAAATTGGTCCCGAAGTTGTCGTTGAAGTTCCAGTTGATCAGCTTCGCTTTCGGCTTCTGTTCAGAGCTGTAACCCAAATAGCCGCCCTCAAAGTTCGTATTAAGCCGCCGCGTGAAACCCAAGTCAGCTCGATAGTCCTGCGTCTGCCCATTGCCGTTAGCGCCATAATAAAAGTGGCGGCCGTCACGGTTATATTGCCAGCGGTAAGCCAATCCATTTCCGGCACGATAATAGTTGTTGGTTGATGAAGGACGAGTGGGATTGCCAGGCGCCGGATCGTATCCGCCAAAACATCCATCTGACGGGCCGGGCCGATGCGCATCCAACGCCGGCTCAGAGAAACAGTGACGTGAGATTGAACCCAGGACCTGGAAACGAAAAGTCTTTTGCTTGCTGATCTGAAAACGACCGTCGATGCCGCCAAGCTGGTTGTGTTTCTCGATGAAGTTATAGCTGGTCATCAATAGACCGATGTACGATTGTTTCCCTACGTCGCGCTTCAAACGAAGAATGCCGATGTAGGCATTTTTGTTTATGAATCGGGCAATGGTGGGCCGCGTACTCGCGTCCTGCTTTTCTTCTTTCGTAAAATTTCCGGGCGCGTTATCGCTGGCGAGCAAAACTCCAAAAGTGTTCCGCCCGCGTTTACCCGAAAGCTTTACGGCGATATCGGGATCGACAATCGCGCGGGTGTGCACGGCCTGAATCGGTGTCTGAAAGATGTCGATGCCTTCCAAAAAGAACGGGCGTTTTTCTTCAAAGAAGATCGGAAAACGCTGGTTTGCGGTAACCACGGTTTGATCGGCTTCGACCTGGGCAAAGTCGGGGTTGATTGCCAGATCAAGCGTGATCGTCGGCGTCAAGCTGTACTTGGCAGTTACGCCAAGATCGAACTTTAGCGGTTCATTCAGAGTCCGCCCCGGATCCAGTAATGCTGGATTGGCCGCGACCTGCGCCAGCGTCAGGGCGTTGACTCGTTTACCGGTTTCCGAAAACGTGACGCTGGGAATTACCTCGAGCGTGCGTTCGGTGGAAATGTTTTCCAGTCCGGTGATATGTCCCTCCTGAACAAGTTGAGATGAAATGTCGCGCGAGTTAGGCATCCATGAATCGATCTCGTCATTGAAGCGATCGATGTTGCGCCAAATATGAATGCCCCAGAGCTTCCCTTTGCCCGCTTCGTAACGAAGTGACTTAAACGGAATCGCTACTTCAAGTGTCCAGCCGTCGGTCGTAATCATGCCTTTCGATTCCATCACGATATCGATGCTGAAATCCTGGCCTGAGCCTTCAGTCATAATTCCGTCCTGCTGAACGCCGAGCGGATTCCAGCCGAGCACGTAAGCGCGGCGCTGATCGTTGAAGGTATCAAGAAACACGCGCACGTTGTCTTCGCCAAATACTTCGTCGCGTTTGGCAACGGTCGCGCGAATTTTGTCCGGCTCGTCGTAACAGTGAAAAGCGAAGTAAATCGTTTTGGCGTCGTAACCGATCATTGCTTCCGTCGGCTTTGAAGGCGTGATGTTGTCACCGGGTTGGACCTGGTAGAAATCCCTAAACACCGCTGCGGTCTTCCAGACTTCATCATCAAGCTTGCCGTCTATTACCGGCGGCTTGTCGAAATGAGGAATGGTGATCGATTTGGCTTTCTCGGCAGGAATCGCGATCGAGTGCCTGGTTCCGTTAGGTGTCTGCGCTGAAACGCGCATCGCCACACCCATGCACAGGCATAACGTCATGAAGAGAACGAGGCGGTTCACTGTCATCAACTGTTCCGGTCCGTATGACGTACAGAACGACTAACCTGTTAACTGTCTCTTTCACCAATTACGAATGCGGCGCTTGGATGCTCAGAACATTAGACGGCGCTGCCAAACGGCTTGTTCCATTTTTACGCGCACGTGCCGCGATTTGTTCTGCTTTATTTGTTAAGGAATGTCAGTAATGAATGGTAGTGGGTGATTTTGAAAGCCTCTATCAAGACCCTCAGCCAAAGCTCTTACGAAACAGGTAGGACATCTTTACGAAGAACGTGCGACCGTTGCGCCGAAATCCGGGTTCAAGCTGGCCGGTGAACGGGTTGAAGCCATTGCGGTTCAGATCATCGTTATAGCCGATGTAAAGCGCGGTTCCCGGATTGGGCGTCCAGCCAAACAGAAACTGTCCCTTGTAATTTGAAGCGATCGAGTCGAAATCGATCCGGCCGCGCGCGAAGATGAAACGCGTGAACTGGTATGTTCCTTTTAGGGACACGATATTCTCGTCAAAGGCGAGCAGGCCGGTATCGTTTCTGCGCAAGCGTTGTTTCGTAAAACTCACATTAATATTCAGCGGCGTTAGGGGTTGATAGGTAACGCCGGCATTGAAGTTAAGGAACTTGCCCGGCCCGGGATCACGCGGCGCGGTGCAAACCGGTGGCGGCACTGGTCCAGCGCATTTTCCGGCGGCCTGCGCAGCCCGCGCGGTGACCGCGGGAATACTGACGCGCGGGAACCCGGTGCCTGCGCCAAAGTCAAAGTCCAAACTGCCGTAAGCCTGGTTCGCGAACATGTTGAAGTTGAATTTCTTGTTTACATTTGATTGGGCGAATACATAGAGACCGCCGTTGGGCGATGAGCGCTCGCTATCATCTCCCCAGAATGTGCAAGTATTCTTGAGCGCACAGCCAGTGCCGAAGAATTTGCGCGTGGGTCCGAACTCTTCTTCGAACACGCGCTCGTACCCAATATCAACACCGACACCGATTGAGGTCTGCCGCTGAAAATTCCACTGCATCTGCGATTCGTTGTTGTAAATCTGCATCCGGCCGCGCCAATCAAAGTTGGTCCCGACATCATCGTAGACACGCCATGAAACCAACTTAGCTTTCGGGTGCGGCTCTGAATTGTAACGAACGAACAAATTGTGATTGTTGGTGTTCGTGCGGCGATTGAATCCCACGTCGGCTCGATAGTAACGCGTGCGGCCAACTGTCGAATACTCGTAGCCAAAATGGCGGCCCGACATGTTGTAGTCAGTCGCATAAATGAAACCATTCTGCGGGCGACTGACTGTCTGACCCTCATCAGGATAGAAGAAATTTTCGCGCGAATGCGTAACCAACGCCTGCGCGCTGAAGGTCGTGACCTTATTGATACGCAAGCGGGTATCAAGACCGCCCAGCTCATTATATTGATCGACAAACCTGCGATAAGTGCCAAGGAATCCTATGAAAGAATCTTTCTTTCCAATGTCGTGTTTCAGGCGGAGAACGCCCACCGACGCATTCTTGTCCACCAATCTCGGATTAGCTGTAAGTCGTTCTTCAGGACTAAAGTTGCCGGGCCCGTTGTCGGAAGCAACCATCAAGCCGAACGTGTTGCGATCGACCTTGCCGGTAAGCTTCACGGCGAAATCAGGATCGATGATTGCCCGGGTGTGCACCGCCGCGATTGTCGTGTTAAAGATGTCGACGCCTTCGAGGAAGAACGGCCGCTTCTCTGGAAAGAAAATCGGGAAGCGTTGGTTCGCGGTCACGACCAATTGATCTGATTCGACCTGAGCGAAGTCCGGGTTTACGGCAAAGTCGAGCGTCACGTTAGGAGTAATGCTGTATTTACCAGTCAGGCCCGGGTCGAATTTGATCGGCTCGTTCACCATCCGGCCCGGGTCCAGCATGCCGGCGGCCAATTGTGCAGGCGACAACGTTGCTTTCCGCTTTCCCGTTTCCGATAGCGTCAGACTCGGGATCAGCTCCAGCGTGCGTTCAGTTGAAATCCCTTCGAGACCGGCCAGGTGTCCCTCCTGGGCCAACCAACTCGAGATGTCGCGATTGATCGGCATCCACATGTCGAGCTCGTTATTGAATCGCTTTATCCGACGCCAGAAATGCGCGCCCCAAAGTTTGTCCTTGCCCGCGACATAACGCAGCGACTTGAAAGGGATCGCGGCTTCAACGGTCCAACCATCGGGAGTCACCAAGCCCTTCGATTCCATCACGATGTCAGGATTGAAGTCCTCGCCCTGCCCATCGGTCCAAATGCCGTCGGCCTGAATTCCCAGCGGACTGAAATCGAATTCATAGGCCTTGCGTCCATCGTTGAAAGTATCGAAGAGGATGCCGACGTAGTCATCGTTAAAGATGTTGTCGCGCTTCGGAATCGTAGCGCGCACTTTGTCGGGCTCGTCGTAACAGTGAAAGGCGATGTAGATAAATTTCGAGTCATAGCCGAGCATCACCTCAGTCGACTTTGACGGCGCAATGTTGTCGCCCGGCTGAATTTGATAGAAATCTTTTAAGACGATCGCACTCTTCCAAATCTCATCGTCTAACTTACCGTCGATGGTCGGGGGCTTGTCGAACTTCGGCATCGTGAGAGGCTGCGTCTTTTCCGGTGGTAAGACGATCGCTGACTTGGCGCCGCCGCTGGTCGCGGGTTTAGTTGAGGTGGATGGACTCGCCTTTGGCGCCGGCGCTGGTTGCGCGATCGCGGTGGCCGCACCAAGAATTACAACGGCAAGAATGATAACGACTTTTTTCATGCGGGCTGACGGCGCGAAATTACCAAAGGCACGCGCCGGTTATTCGATTACTGACGATTGACAGAGACCACGAGCAATCGCGTATATGACGTCACGTTGAGCGTACGTGTTAACTGCCGATCATGTTGCTGACTTACTACAAGCTTTACAATTCTTAACAATTCGAAGCGATCGTCATTGCGGATCGCCCGTATCATGTTCCTCAAGAATTAAAAACTCAGACGCAGCTGCGCAAAAACGCGTCTATTGCCGGCGCCAGAGCTGCCGCTCGGACCGAAACCGCCATATTGATTTACGCTGAGCGACTGGCCAAAGAAAGGCGACGACAGATTCCCCACCGGCGTTCCCAAATTGACGTTGTTAAAAATATTCAAAAAGTTCACCGACAGTTGCAGCGTGTAACGCTTCGCTTCAGCACCGCCGGACGATCCGTTGTTCGGACCTGCAGCCGCGGGCACATTTTTCTTCTCGCCCTTCTTATCGTCCGGCGCCGGTGAAGCGCCAGTCTTAGCTGAGGGCATGTCGCCAAAACTCCAGGATCTGCTGACGCGCAGATTGACTGAGAAATATCCGTAGCCTTTACCGTAATTACGAGGGATCAACCGCTCGCCCGGCGATGGCCGCAGATTGAAGTTTCCAACACTCGTGCAGACGATGTTGGCTGGCGGGCTCGCGCAATTAATGCCGCCCGGCGCGAACGATGGACGCTCGGTGAAGATGTTGTCGCCGTTCGTATCCTGACCGGTGATGATGTTGTATGGTTGCCCCGATCCTGCATTCAAAAATGGATTCAAAGAGATCTTCCACCACGGCAAATTGAAAGTGCCAAACACGCTTACGCGATGCCGAGAGTCATAGGTTGACCGTCCATATTCACCGCTCATGTCATAACTATTCACGGGAAAAAGTGTTCCACCCTGGCCGTCCGAATTGTTATTGGATTTCCCCCAGTTATAACTCGCAAAAAATGAAATGGCTTTACTAAAGCGGCTGTTGAGGCTGACGAAAATCTGCTCCTGATTGAACGAAGCGTTGGCTTCGTATTGGTAGATGTCGCCAACATTACCGAACGGCCTTACCCCTTGAGAATTTGTCGCCGTGATCGTTCCCGGCAACGGCTGGTTAATGTCGCGCCCGCGAATGACGTGCGTGATGTGCAGAAAATACGCGCCGGTCGTAAGCGTCGTATGCCGCGGCAATTGTCTTTCGAGCTGCAACGCCTGGAAAAAGAAAGTAGGTGTGTGCAGTAAGGGATCGACTTGCCAAATAATTTGCCGCGACTGTGACAGCGAACTCAGTGCGGGCACATTTGGAAAGGCATCGAGCGGCGAATTCACGGGCGGCACGAGTTGGCCGCTTACAAACAGTGGTGTCTCCGCGACCGTGAACTGTTGAGTGCTCACGCCATTGAAGCGACGAGCTTGTAGCGAGTTGTATGGGCCGAAACGGTTATAGAAAATTCCGGCGCCACCGCGAATCACAGTCTTCGGAGGATGCGAAGTATTATTCGTCGCGGGCGACCAGGCGAAAGCAACGCGCGGCGCAAAGTTCGTCGGACTGTGAGTGTTGGTTTGATACTCGTATCGCAGTCCATAACTGAACAACAGGTTCGGACGCACCTTCCAATCATCCTGCCCGTAGAAGCCGATATCGATCTGCGAGATCCTCGCCAGCGCCTGCCCCGCTGAGATTGAGAATTGCGAAGCGCCGCCGCCCAACGCGCGAATCTGGATGGGCGACAGCCCCATTTGTTGAAAGAGCAATGTGCGCCGGTAACGCTCCAGGCTATCGACAAACACCGGGGCCGCGCCGGCAACAGGCTTGTTGTTCGCGTCTAACTGAGGCACAAACGCACCGGCGAAAACATACGTGCCGCCGAAGTTTGATGGATTGATGTCGTCGATGTGTACGCCGCGAAGACGCACGCCGAATTTGATCGAGTGGTTTTTCTTCTGCGTCCCGAGGAAATCATTAAACTCCCAACGGTCGGTAGTGTTGACGGCCTGGCCCACCTGCGAACCTCCGCCGGTGAATGCGCTGCTGACGTTGATTGCCGGTTGGCCGGTGTTGCCGACGTTCTCGTTACGCGCTCGAAAGTATTGAAACCGCGCTTCGTTGAGCAGCGACGGACCCAGCACTGCCGTCTCCGTCACTTGAATGTTGTGAAAGCTGAACGAAGAGTCGTAGGCACGCTCGGGCAACGAGAACCCGCCTACGCCGCCATTCTGCGTGCTTTGGCGAAAGTAAGAATAGCGGGTTACGAGCGTATTTCGCTCGTTCAATTGGTAATCGAAGCGCGGACTGAAATTGAATGATCGGCGCGGCACCAGCACACCAAAGGCCTGGTCTACTGGATTCAGCTTAGCATCCAGGGTAGTAGCTTTCACCAGTTCGTTGTCGTCGATCTCCTGACGCTCGAGATTCAAAAAGAACGAAGCCTTCTTTGCGACGATTGGGCCACTCAGATTTCCGCCGAAGTATCGGATTTGAAATGGCGGGCGATTGGTTGCAAAGGGATTGCGTGAATTCACACTCTCATCATTGAAGTTGAAGAAAGATCCGGCGTGAAATTTGTCCGTACCAGGCTTGGTAAGAATGTCAGTGCGAGTCGAAGGCTGATCGTTTTCAGCAGCGAATGGATTTTGATTTATGCGTACTTCGCGAATGGAATTCTTGGGCGGCACGGTCCCATCAGAGAAGCCGTCGACGAATATCTCAGTCGCGGCGCCTGGTCCAACCGGCGGACCTGCTAACGCCTGCAACGCGGCCGCTAACTCTTCCGGATTGTCCGGCAACGCATCGAGATCATTCCCCGCAACCACCCTCTGATCTCCATTGTTCGTAGCTTCGACGCTCACTGGCGTTTCAGAATTAACCGTGACCCGTTGCTCAGCAATCGCCACTTTCAGGACCAGCTCAATTGAAGTTGATCGATTCGCTGCGACTTCGACCGGCATTTGTTCGGTCGAAGCGAATCCTTTGGCGGCGGCCGCCACGTTAAACTTACCCGGATTCAATCCATCGAAAAGGTATTCACCGTTATCGCCGGCGGTCGCAATCTTCCGATCGCCAGTCGCCGCAGTAAGCGTAATGACCGCGCCTGAAACCAGGCCACCGAGTTCATCTCTGACCACTCCGCGCAATGTGCCTCGCGATTGCTGCGCCACCAGGCAGTTCGCGAAAAACATCAGCGCGATAAAAATGGTAGAGGTACGTCGCAGAATTCTGATCATCAAGTACACCACTACAGCCGAATTTTCCGGCCGTTGATTGTTTGGCTGGATTAGATTCCGATCACGCAGCTATCTGTGTGGCGGACTGTGCATCCGCTCGAGTTTCACCGCCGAAAAGAAGTTGATGGCGCTTTATCTTCGCATTCAGCGTGGTGTGTTTCACGCCCAGCAGCCGCGCCGCGCGCGCCTGGTTGCCACCGGTGCGCACCAACGCAGCTCGAATCAAATCGGCCTCGAATTTTTTCACTTCGTCTTCGAGGTTCAGTCTTTGATCGCTGGTTGAGGTCGTCTGTTTGAGATAATCGACGGCGTTCAGCAGCTCGACGGCAACGTCTCGCAATGAACTCAGGCGACTCTCAAACGCTTCGTCACGGAGCAAATTCGCGGCTTGTCGTGACGTTCCGGGATCTTCCGCTTTCCAGGTAAGTCCGTTCATATTTCCCCCTGATTTGAAGTTTGTGTCAGAAGCCCGACCGTAAGAGAGGGCAGGTATGGCAAACATTGCCCTTGCTTACGCGCGGGCTTCTGACACGTCAATTCATTTCGCGAGCAACTCTCGAAAGAAGGTGACGGCCCGCTCATCACCGGTTTGGCCCAACATCTGCACGGCGATTTTTCGTACTTCAACTTTCGGATGGTTTCGCGCCGTGCGAATAAGAATCGGAATTGCCTCATCTTTTGGCCGGCGCCCGATCGCGCGCACCGCTTGTTTCTGAAGTTCAAGCTCGGGACTCGAATCGAGCGTGCTCGTTAAAGCGCCCAGGCTCTTGTCGCCGGCAATTCGACCCAGGCTGGCGATCGCGCTCTTTCTCAACTCGATGTCTGTTTCATTCTCAGCCACGCGAATAAGATACGTGGCCGCGCCGTCGTGATTATCGCTGCGTCCAATTCCGCCGAGCGCGACCCGTTTCAATTCACGCGTGGTCATCGTCTCGTAAAGATTTTCCAGCAACGGCAAAGTTGTCGCCGCGCGACTCATGCCCAACGCGCCCATGGCCTGTTGACGAGCATCGCTGGATTCCTTGGTGCTGCGAACGATGTCGGCCAGCAGCGCGTTTTTCGACTGGCTCTCAGGCGTGTAACCCAGCCAGTAAATCGCGCGGTTCCGAATGGATTCGGCAACCGGCCGCTTGATTAGCTCTGTGAGCAGCGGCTCAACCTTCGCATCGTCGTGCAAGGCGATCGCAAACGCCGCGCGGTCGCTTAACCGGTTAATCTCCGGCGCGGAGGAATCGATCATCGATTTGAGATAGCTGAGACTTTCTTCGTTAGTCGCGTGGCCCGCCCAGTAGACGGGATAGCTGCTGAACTGATGTTCGCGGCGCAGGTTGTAGACTTCCGCCCGCGTGAAGGTGTCGCGCTGAGTTTCAAACAGCAGGAACAATCCTAACTCGCGCGTTTCGTATCGCGAGTCGGACATGATGGACCAGCCGTCGTTCGACCACGAGACCACTCCATCGGCGCCGACAATTTCGAAATCGATCGCGACGCCGGGACGCACTTCGAATTGATAGCCAACCCAAAATCGCCCACCGGGCGCACCAGCCTTACCTTTGCTAACCGCGCTGTCGATCTTCGCTTTCAGGCTCGCGCCTTCAACTGGCGTGAAGTTCTTTATCTGCGCACTGGTGATCGCGGCGGCCGCCAACGCGAGCGTAACGGCAGCTAGTATCTTGGGGAATCTATACACAACGGTCCTCCGCTTTTCACGAACCTCAAGCCTTTGTCAGGAACGGGTCACTGCCCGCCGAGTCGGGCCGTGAGCCCGACTCTAATTTAATGCGTATGTTTGGTGCGTCGCCGTTACTGGGCCTTCAAAAGATCCTCGAGAAATTGAATCACTTTTGGATCCTTATTATGCTGGGCCAGAATCATAACGATGCGGCGGCGGCGTTCGATTGGTGTCTGGGGATTTTTGGCAATCGAAATCAGCATGTCCGTAACTTTCGGATCATTCGTGTAAGCCAGCGAATTCATGATTTGATCTTTGATCTCTTCATTCTTCTCGGAACCGTAGATGGCCATCAAGGCATCGACTGCCGGTTGCCCGCCACGACGCCCGATGGAGCCAATCGCTGTCTTGCGCAGCTCAAGGTTGTCTGAGCTACGAGCAATTTCCAGCAATCTTGCCCAGGCGCGCTCGCTCTTGCGCTGTCCGAGGCCGCGAATTACTGACTTGCGAATTTCCAGGTCCTGACTCGAGTCGTAAATCTTAAATAAAGCATCAACCGCCGGCTCACCCTGCCGATTGGCGATATTTGCGATGGCCAAACGGCGCAGCGAGATCGGCTTGTTACTCAAAGCGATATCCGCCAGCACACCTGTGGCGCGCGGGCTCTGGTTTTGACTCAGCGCGAAAATGGCCGCTTCAGAGATTTCAGGTTGGGTCGAGTTCAGCGCGAAGTCTCGCAGCGCATCGATCACGCTGTCGTCGTTATTTGAGCCGAGAAGCGATATCGCCCGGGTGCGAACTTTTAGATCATCATTACCGCGCGCCACTTCCAGAAGTATGGGCGTAACTGCTTTGCCGCCATGCCGCGCAAGCAGAGTCAAGGCGGCCCGCTTGCAGGTCACAGTTTGACCAGAGTTTGGCTTTACCCACTCAGTCGCGACCGCGATGCCGCGTTGCGGATCGCTTTCAAACAAGGCCTGGAGGACCACGATCTTGAATTCAGATGGATCGTCATCGGCCGCTCCTTTACCACTTTTGGCAAAGTCGAAATCGAAATCGAAGTTGAACTTGTCTTTGTACTTTGCCTGGGCGTCAATCATGCGCTCGTTGATTCGTTCCTGCGCTTCGCGCGTTCGCTCCTGTGACCTTGCCTGCGCGTCGGCCATTTTCGCCTGCGCCTCAGCCAGCCTCCCCTGGATTTCGGGGTTCTGCATATTTGCTTGCACAGTGGCGTCAATCCTGGCAGCTATCGCGCTCGCCATTACGGGATCGACGGTGACTGTGACAGGATCAACTTTCACAGTTACCTGGCCCGGCAGCTGCGCGAGCAACAACTCCGCGTCGTCTTTCCACTGGGTCTTCTCGTAAGTCTTCAAAAGCTTGTCGATCGTTTCCTTCGATTGGTTGAACTTTCGCAATTTGTACTGGGAGTACGCCATCCAATACATAGCCTGATCAAGATTCTTCTCCTGCGGATAAGCGGATATGTATTGCGCAAATTTCTGTTCGGCTCTGATCCACTGCGCGTCGTCGATAAGATCTCGCGCGCCGCTGAACATCGTATTCGCGGCGGCGTTGTTGCCACTCTGCGGGGCAAACGTCGAGGCCTTGGGGCGCATTGAAAATTCCTGGGCTGACGCGGCGCCAACGAACGTCATCAGCACGAACACGATCATCGCTACGAGGGCCAGCATCTTCGTCATCGATTCTTTTTTGTTAACGTTGTAAGTCATCATTTTCGTTCCTTCAGGGTTAAGTGGGCTTTAGTAGCCTCGCAATTCGGCTACGATTTCGGTTTTCTGTACACGATCCTTGATTTGACGCACGTCATTTGGCGTCGCTTTTTCGGGAAGATTCGCAATATCGATCAAGAACGGCTCAAGACTTCCCAACACAGATTTCGCTGGAAACTTGCCGGCCATTTCTGCGTCGCGACGCAGCACCACATTTTCATTCAGCAGTCGCCGCGACTCGGCCTTTTCATAAGTGACATCAACTTCCTGGTCGTCATCTGAGAATTGGATATTTCGAATTGATACCAGGAGATCCTGCGCCTGTTGCAGATGCGTCGCGGTGTCACGATCTTCCACAGATGTATAAGCAGCATCAGTGAACAGTACGCCGCCGTCTTCGCGATGCTTCTTGATACCCTCTGGCCGCTTTATCTTTGCTGCGAAAAACTCCTC
The DNA here is from genome assembly GCA_036403735.1 of Pyrinomonadaceae bacterium. GTDB lineage: Bacteria > Acidobacteriota > Blastocatellia > Pyrinomonadales > Pyrinomonadaceae > UBA11740. The sequence goes on along the minus strand of DASWQK010000448.1, from coordinate 1,199 downwards.
GGGACGTTTGTCTGTCGCAGTCGCAGTAAGAGGCGTCGTCCCTGTTGGTTGATCCGGTCCGACGTTAGGCGGCGTGACATCGTTCGACTTCTCGACTTTGTCGGGTGGCGCGACGGGTTGACGAGTTCGCCAGTAGGCGACACCCAGAACCAACGCAATCGCCACCAGGGCAACCGCCGGCATCGCAAATCCGAAGCGAGGGATCGCAAACAAGCCGGCGAACCATTCCGCAAGATTGGATTTTGGTTTCGCGACGGATTCGCGATTCTCCGCGATGCGCGCCGCAATCCCATTCCAAATCGCCGGAGAGATTTGCAGGTCGCGATCGTAGCGTTGATATAACTCGCTTTCGGCAGTTAACGCTTCGAACTCGCCGGTGCAACTCTCGCACTTCATCAGGTGCTCGCGCACTTGATCGTTATTACGCTCGCCGGCTTCGCCGTCGATGTACATCTCCAAAAGATTTAGACAGTCATCACACTTCATGACGTTCTCACATATTGCCCAACGCGTTGGCGCATCTCGGTGCGCGCGCGATGTAAATCGGTTTTCAACTTAGGAATCGAAAAACCGGTGATTTCGGAAATCTCTTCATAGCTGCACTGCTGAAAAACTTTCAGTGTGAACACCAGTCGCTTGTCGTCGTCGAGTGTCGCCAGCGATCGCTGTACGACTTCGTTCAATTCTTTATTCAGCAAGTCACTCACTGGAACTGGTCCCTGGTCACTCAGATCGAGCACCTGCTTATCATCCAGATCGATGTGCTGGTTTTGACGAATGCGGGCCCGCAACGATTCTCGCGCTACGTTCTTCGCAATTCCGAACAACCAGGTCGAGAGCTTGGTCTCTTCACGCAGCGATTTCAGGCTGCGATAAGCTCGCACGAAAGTCTCCTGCGTCAGCTCTTCAGCCAAATCGCGATCCCCAATCTGATCGTAGATAAAACTGATCACCGGTCGCGAGTACCTCTCAAAGATCAGGCGGAACGCTTCTTGATCGCCCTGGCACGCACGCATTACTAGGTCTGCTGAACTATTCATCAGAGATCCTGCGAACGCACCGGGCTGGCCTTCCAGGCTAATTTCGCGTGCTGCCAGCGGTTTCATTGTGTACCGGTGTGTTAGTGAGCTCCCAACCTAAAAGGTTTCAGTTTTTTCACTTAGATTTGCCGGAAAAACTGGAATATCAAACGGATCGGC
>DASWQK010000447.1:0-3074 GCA_036403735.1 Pyrinomonadaceae bacterium | reverse complement strand
AGCGTTAACGGCGGCATGCCTTGGCGCGCGGGGCCGGACATGGGCAATGCGGCGAGCTTTTCTCCTGACGGCAAGCGCATCGCTTACAACCCGAAAGGCCAGGTTTACTGGCGCAAATATTATCGCGGCGCTTATGCGACGGATGTTTGGGTCGAAGATGTCTCGACTAAGAAGTTTTCGCAGCTGACTGATTTCGACGGCCTGGATTCATGGCCCATGTGGAGCAAAGACGGTGGCATTTACTTCGTCAGCGATCGCGACGGCGGCGGTCTCACAAATATTTGGCGGGTCGCCGACAGCGGCGGCAAAGCTGACAAGGTCACATCATTTAAGAGTGGCGACGTGCGGTTTCCTTCGATTAGCTCGGACGGCCGTGTGATTGTCTTCGAACATGATTTTGGCATCTGGAAACTGGATACCGGGAGCAAGAAGGCGACGCCGATCAAGCTCGACATCGATGCTGAGACGGAAGAGAACGACTCAGAGACCATGGCCTTCGCGTCAATGGCGGACGATTACGATCTCGCGCCGAATACGCGGCGCATCGTCATCTCAACACATGGCGATATTTTCACCGTGCCCGTCGAAGAAGGTGATGTCAAACAACTCACTGACAGCTCAGCACGCGATGTGAACGTTACCTACTCTCCTGACGGAAAGTGGGTGGCATTCGTTTCCGATCGCACTGGCCGCGAAGAGCTTTATGTAACCGCGGCGGACGGCATGGGAGAGGCGCAAAAGCTTACGGACATCGATGCTTTGAAGCTCGGCTATCACTGGTCGCCTGATTCGAAGGAGATCGCTTTTAATTCTTCCGACAGTAAGCTGCGCAAGGTCAACGTTACGAGCAAACAGATTGTCGAGCTCGACGCGTCGCGCTACGGCAATATCTCTTCGCCCGAGTGGTCGCCCGACGGCAAGTGGCTCACCTACTCGAAATCTGACGAGAGTCGCACGACCGATATCTACGTGCTCGCGTCATCGGGACAAGAAAAGCAGGCGCACAAAGTCACCTTCGATTCATACGATGAGCGCGCCCCGCGATTCTCGCCTGACGGCCGCAAACTTTTCTTTGTGCGGAGCGATTCGATAGGCGGCGGCGGCGGATTCGGCAACGCATCAGTACAAATCTATTCAGTCGGATTGGAGAAGTTGGATCGCGATCCAGACGATCCGGAAGAGAGACCTGAAGCCGAAACGCCGCAGCCCGGCGCCGGAGACGACACAGCTGGTCCGGCCCGTCGGCCCCCGGGGCCTCGTCCTCCGCACGAAACGAAGATGGATTGGGCGGGAATGAAACATCGCACGCGCCAGATTACGCGCATGCCGTTCCCAGTCGGCAATTTCATTGTGGCTCCTGACGGCCGGACCATCATATTCGTCACTTCTGAACCATCAGCGACGGCTGCGGTGCCCATCATCTACTCAATCCAGGATGACGGCCGTCGTCTGACCCGTGTTACTTCAGGTGGTCCACCTCAGGGTGAAGGTGAAGGCGGCGGCGGCGGAGGTTTTGGCGGCGGACTCGGCGATCTAAGCATCTCGCGTGATGGCCGCACGCTTTTCTTCCGCGAGCGCGAAGGGATTTATTCAGTGCCGCTCAGTACGGGCGCGGCCGCAGCAGCGACCGCGGGCCGTGGCGCAGCGGGCGGTGGTGAAGCCCCACGTCGGCGCATCGCTTTCAATGTACGAGTAAAGGTCAATCGCTCGGCCGAGTGGGCCGAGATGTTTGGCGACGCCTGGCGCACAATGAAATATCGCTTCTACGATCCAAAAATGCATGGCATGGACTGGGACGCCGCGAAGGCGAAGTATGAACCGCTGGTCAAAGACGTCGGCGATCGTCAGGAACTGCTGAATATCATTAACGAAATGATTGGCGAACTGAATGCTTCGCACACCGGCTCTGCTCCGCCTCCGGGTGGACGTGCGGCGGGCGGAATTTCGACCGGAAATCCTGGATTTGATCTGGAGCCGGACCGCGCCGCCGGTCGTTATAAAGTGACCTACGTCTATGAAGGCGGACCCGCCGACAAAGATTGGGTAAAGGTCAACGTGGGCGATTACCTGATCGCGATCGGCGGCAAGCAGGTCAAGGTCGGCGACGAGTATTGGGAACTGCTCAACGATCGTCTCAATCGTAAAGTCGAAATCACTCTCAACAACAAACCGAGCGAAGACGGGGCGTGGAAAGCGCGCATCGAAACAGTCAATGGTCAGGCTTACTCTACGCTGCGTTACGAGCGCTGGGTGAAAGAACGCCGGCAGAAAGTTGACGAGCTTTCGAATGGCCGCGTTGGCTACATTCACATTCGCGCGATGGACCAGCCGAGCCTGCGCAAGTTCGAAAAAGAGATTCGCGAGTTCCGCAACAAGGAAGCGATGATCATCGATCAGCGCTGGAACGGCGGCGGCAACATCGAACAGGAGCTGCTGGCGATTCTGGTGCAGCGTGAATATGAAGTTTGGGTGCCGCGCGGCACTGAGGCCAGCGGCCGTCCGTTTGCGGGTTACTTCGGGCCGAAAGTCGTGTTGCAAAACTGGCGTTCGGCTTCGAACGCGGAAATGTTTCCGGCGGGCTTCCGCGCGCTGGGCCTGGGCAAAGTAATCGGCACGCCGACAATGGGTGCAGTCATTGGCACCGGCAGTTATTCTTTGATCGATGGTTCGACCGTGCGCACTCCGGGCGTCGGAGTTTATCTGGCGGATGTGAAACACACGAACATGGAAAACTATGGCGTGCAGCCCGACATTCGGGTGGATAATTCGCCGGAAGAGAATCTGGCGGGGCGCGATCGACAATTGGAAACTGCGGTCGAAGAACTGATGAAGCAGCTCGGCGGACCGAAGCGCAACATCGCGAGCAAGGAAAATCAGTAGACTATTTTGGAGTGCGGCGGCTCGACGCCGCTTTCGTTCGGCAAGTCCAAAGCGCCGTCAAGTCGGCGCACTCCAAATAGATTTGAGTTAGTAACCTCTGGATCAGCCTTGGCCAAGCATCAGGAAGGAAACCGTTTAAACGGTAATTATATACTTGACTGACCACTGACTAGGTTTTATCTCTCTTGAAGAAG
>DASWQK010000446.1:0-3701 GCA_036403735.1 Pyrinomonadaceae bacterium | reverse complement strand
CAGCAGGTGCGCGACCAAATGCACGTCGCCTTTTTCGGTGGTGCCCTCAATGCCGCTCACCCAACGCGCGTAACCACTGTTGTGAAGACGAACGCGGAAGCGCAACTCATCATTTGGACGACACGAGGATGGCCCGCTGATTAAAGCGAGCTGTGACCCGAGATAGCTAATCGCGCGACTATCGGGATAGGGCTCGCGCTTGCGACACTGAAACACCGCGCGATCGCTTTGCACGCTCGGAAATACTTTTACTTCGTCGAATCCAACATTCCGAAGCAAGGCCGACAGCGCGGCCGTGCCTGGCAGAAACCAATTGAAAACGGCTTCCTTGGCGTCGGGCAGGTTCTCGACATAGGCGAGCGGATGAAGCGTGGGCTCGGCTCCGCCTTCAGCGTAGACAAAGGATTCCGGTGTTTTCTCTGGCGGATAAATCGCGGTTTCCAGAATCAGCAGATCGCGCGTCACCAGAAACAACTTTTCGAGCGCCAGCACCAGATGCTTGCAGTGATAGATCAAGCCAGACGCCAGCGTGATATCGAACTGACCAAGCTCGCGCGGATCGAGATCGTAAACCGACATGCGCCGGTAGACGATCTCCAACCCGATCGTCCGGCGAACAAACATCGCCTGACGGACGAGATCGCGTTGTGAATCGATTCCGAGGACGCGCGCGGCGCCGCGTCGTTTCATTTCGATAGAATAGAAGCCGGCGTTGCAGCCAACGTCCAACACGGACTTGCCGGAAAGATCGTCAGGCAAACAAACTTTGACTTTTTCCCAGGTCGGACGCGGATGTTCGACCGGCTCGCCAATCGCGCTCTGGCTCTTCGTAACCAGACCGTCGCCGAGATCGATACAGTGAAACCAGGGCTCAAGGCGTTGTACTTCCGCGGCGATTTCCGAGCGACTCATCATCAGTCTTGTTTGACCACGTGAAACCCGCGGCTAAAGGGCTACTCAACCTTAATCGAAATCTTTGCCGGCTGGGATCCTTTTTCCCGAAAGAAGGAAACTTGTTCCTGGACCATGTCAACTTCGAGATCGTAATCGCCCGCTTTCGCCGGAGCTGTCACGTTCAGCGGCAGGACAATTTCTGCTCCCGGCGCGAGATCGCGCGGCAAACTTGTCCCGCCATCGATGTCGTTTACAACTTTGGACGTCCCGGCGTTCAGCCAGCGATTGCGCAGCGTGATCGCAAAGCGCCCATTAGTGTCACCAAGCGAAGGCCAGTTAGTGTCGCTCGCGTTCTTCACGTGGACTTGCAGGACCGCACGCTCACCGGCGCGCATTCTTGTTGGCGGATCGCCGATAGTGAGTGACGCCTTGAAAGCACCACTAGGCAAAGCAGAGGCGATCTTCGTGGACATATTGGTGGGCGATGAATTAGCAGTAGCAGGCGCAGGTTGATCACTAGCAGCCGGGGGAGCAGCTTTCGAGCACGCTGCACACAACAAGCTCGCTGATATAAACAGACCAGACAATATCGATTTCATACTCATACCTTTCTTTCAATTCTTATTCGTAAGATCACGCTTTTCATTGCGCTGCAGGCGCATCAAGACCATCTTTACAAATGTTCGTTCAGAATAGACTGGTATTTTTACAGGAATAGTGCTGATGATCTCAAGATCGCGATCGGCCAACGCTCTTCGGCAATTGTCGACTTCAGTTTCCAGACACAGGGAGCTGATGTCATTGTTCTGCGCCGCCTCCAATGCCTGAGCGAATTTCTCACGTCCTGCTGAAGAGTAAAAGTAATCCGGCACATAGGCGCAAAGAATCGGCGCGCGCGGGTTCGCGAGCGCCTGGAAACCGCTCGTCAACAGTCCGCCTTCGACCCACAGGTTTGCGTCTGTTAACGACCTCGAATCATCTTTCAGGAAAGCTCTGAACGATCGATCTCGGAGCAGGAATCTGGCTTCATTTGCGTATCTGCGCGGATCGACGAACACCGTTGGCCGCATGCTCCATTCATAATGGTTGATATAAATCGTGGCGGCAATTAGTTGAAACGCGAGCGTCGCCAAAAAAATTATGGCCACCGCGCCAAACGCGCGCGGTCGTACTGGTTTGCGGAAACGCTCAATCAATTCTGCCAGCATAATGATCAGCAAGACCCCGCCGGCGACTTCGACAAAGATTCCATATCGCGGATAGCCGGTAAGAATGGCGGCCCAGAAGATCGCGCCGGCGACTGTTATCAAACTCAACTGGCGCAATTTTTGACTGTCGCGAAATAAGATGATCGCCAGGAGCGCGGCCACAGTTACGATTGTGATGCGGCCGGAATAAACCGCCAGCTCGCCGATGCGTTCGTGTCTAAATGGAATCGTGATGGGCCAGGCGATCGTCTCAAATATGCCTTTCGGCCCCCATCTTCCGTCGAACACATTGGACGGCGGCCAAAAAGGCGAGTGAAATAACTTATTATAAAAAGGAAATACAGGATTGCCGGTTTGCCGATAGATGAAGACGGTGAAAGGCAAGAGCGGAATTAGGAACGATGCGCCCGTGACGAGCAGTTTCTTCGCCGTCATACCAGGACGTGAGAGCCCATTCGCTGTCGTCAGGTTCGCGAGGTATATAACGGCGATTGGAATCACATAAGCCAGGTTGAATAACTTAAGAGCGACGCTGGCTCCTGTCAGCAGACCGAAAGAGACTGCCGAAGGCATATCAGCGCGATCCTCACGATCGCTTATCACCATCTCTGTCGCGCGCAATAACAACGGAATCGCCAATAGGTCAACCAGGTAATTATTGATCAGGAACAAGTCGTGTTCTGTCCAGAGTACGCAAAGAATGCATACGCACCTCAGCATTGTTCGCTTAATGTGAGGCTGGAAGAGCCGATTAACGATCGTCCCTGTCCAAAGCAGCACGCCCAAGTTCATGAGAGTTCCTAGACGGTAACCCGCCAGCCACCGGCCGATTGCCATAATCATGTCGGGTGCCGGATTCAGCGGATAAAACGCCGGCAGAAAATCAGCCCGCAAAAACGGCCAGCCTCTCATCGATCGTTCCGCGTTAACTAGTCGATAGTTCAGGACGTCGAAACTCGAGTCGGGAAGTGCGGCGCGCATCGCATAAACGATCAGGAGCGGAATACCAACGATGAGCCAAAACTGCCGGGGCGTTCGTATTCCTGGCTGTTTTTTGAAAAATAGAAATGCGATCCAAATGAGCAGACCCGCAATGACCGTAGCAATCCAGGCAAGTTGTTGCGAGTCGAGCGACCAAAAGTACTGCCGCAAAAATACCAGTTCGTAAGAAAGGAGAAGGAAATCTCCGAACGTCAGCTGTTGCCAGATGCGAGTCAGACTGAATGAAGGCGTCTTCACAGTGAACTGATGTTGTCCTCAGCAACTAGCAAATGCCCGAAGCAGTTGCAGTTGTCAAGACCCTTCGACCGTCCAGGACGTCGATCGAGGGTTGGAAGTCGCGAACTACCGGATGATAATATCCGCTCAGCACGTGAGCAACATGATAATCGAATCTATCGATCGCTCGGAAACGACGATCAACTGCACGCCAGCCTGACTGTCCTGACTCAATGACAGGTTCAATCAATCTGCGCTTCAAAATAAGCTCCGATAAGGCAGCCGCAATTGCCGTCACTCTGGCGCCGTTGCTTTATTTCCTGCCGGCTTTATGGCAGAGCAAAGTTCTGTGCCCTGACGATGATCTACTGCAAAACGTTC
>DASWQK010000445.1:0-2735 GCA_036403735.1 Pyrinomonadaceae bacterium | reverse complement strand
CGACTGGGAGTGACCGCCTCAACCAAGGCGGTGGGGAAATCGGTTGATCGAAATCGCGCGCGCCGCTTGTTGCGGGAACTCTTTCGCCGCAGCGCAGATGAACTGAACGGGTTGGAAAAGCACTACGATTGGGTCATTAACGCAAAGCGGTCTCTGCTCAAGTCAAAAGAAGAACTTCGCTTTGCGGAGTTTCGTAGGATCGTTGAGCAGGTCGCGCGGAACGAGCGGCGAGATTAATTTGGCTTTGGTTTGGAGTTCCGCGTTTACGCGGCATTGTTAAATCGAGGAGCGGCCGCCTAAAGGCGGAACTCCGAACGACCAGATCGATGCGGTTTATTTTGATTTCGCTTTTGAAGTTTTACAAAGCAGTAATCTCGCCCTGGTTGCCGCCGTCTTGCCGCTTTGTTCCGACTTGTTCTGAATATGCGCGCGAAGCAATTGAAAGACACGGCGCGGTGCGCGGAAGCGGAATGGCAATTTGGCGCTTGCTTCGATGCCAACCATTTTGTGCGGGCGGACATGATCCGGTGAAGTGATTGTTTGGAGTTCCGCCTTCAGGCGGAGAGAGTGAGAGAGAACGAAGCGCCGTCTAAAGACGGAACTCCAAACTGAGACTAAATGAAACAGCAGCAACGATTCATCCTCGCGTTAGTCGCTTCGGCGGCGGTACTTATTCTTTGGAATTATCTTTTTCCACCGCCAAAGCCCGCGCAGCCAAATGCAAATGCGAACGCGAATGTGCAGCAAGCTGCCTCGCCTTCAGTTTCTCCAACCGCGCAGGCCGTAGCAACTGCGACTCCAGCACCAGCTCAAGCAGCAGCATCTCCGGCGACGACGCCGGACAGTATGCCGCAACGCAAGCTGCGCATAGTGACGCCTTTATACGAAGCTACCTTTGATACGCACGGCGCCGTCGCCACCAGTTGGATCATCAAGAAGAACAAGGACACGGGCCGGGATATTCATGCGGCGTCATCGACCAAAAACAACCCGCAACCGCTCGAGTTAATTTCCACGCCGCCGCCGGGTGTCGCGGCCGACCAACTGTTTTGGCCCTTCCAGATCACCACGGGAGATGCCGCGATTGATGGCCCGCTCGCGAGCAGAAACTATCGAACCTTCGGGCCCAACGCAGAGAGTGGCGATGAAACAATCAATGTTCCGTCCGGATCGAAACAAATTGATTTTGTCATTCACGATGATGCGACGGGTTTGGACGCTACGAAACGGCTGACCTTCTTTGCTGATCGATACGTCGCGCAAGTTGAACTGAAACTCGCGCGCCACAATCAACCGGTGCCCGACGCAAAGATCGTGATTGGCCCAAACATCGGCGATCAAAGCATCGATCACTACAGTTTTTATCTCTACGCGCCGGAAGGGATCGCCTCGGTTAATGGCGCCGTCAGTCGTATCAATGCGCTGCAGATTCACGCCGATCGTCGCAACAACGGCGTGTTCAGTTCATTGTTCGAATGGCTCGGTCTGAAATCACCGGTCACTAAACCCGCTGATCGTGACGCGATCGATGGTGCAGTCCAGTGGGCGGGCGTGGATGATACCTACTTCAGCATGGTGGCCACCCCGGCGCGACAAACAACGGGGCTCGAATACCGCACTGTTGCTTACGAACACAAGACTAACGGCAAACCTGAACAGCGTTTTCTGGTTACCGGATTTGTTCCGGTCACCGCGGACGGATCAAAGACTGAAATCTACGTTGGTCCAAAAGATCATCGGCTGCTCGCCTCAGCGAGTGAGGACGTGAAGCAGCTCGGCGGGCCCGCGGTCGATCTGGGCGAGGTCATCAATTACGGCTTCCTCGGCAGCATGCGGCGCTTTCTGGCCGTCCCAATTCTCTGGTCGATCCAAAAACTTCAGAGAATCACCGGAAGCTATGGCATCGCGATCATTCTCTTCACCATTTTCATTTATTCGCTGTTCTTCCCGCTCAAGTGGCAATCGTCGCGCAAGATGAAGAAGGCCCAGAAGTACGCGCCGCGCATGAAAGAGCTGCAGGCGACGTTGAAAGGAATGAAGCAGAGCGATCCGCGCATGAAAGAGTTGCAGGTGGAGCAACTGCGCCTGATGAAGGAAGCAAACCCGCTGGGCGGGTGTTTACCTTTGCTGATTCAGATGCCGTTTCTGTTTGCGCTCTACAGCGCGATTACGATCTCGATCGATTTTCGCCAGGCATCGTTTTTGTGGATTCCTGATCTGTCCGGACCGGAGCCTTATTTCCTTTATTTCCTGCGCGTGCTGCCGATTCTGTTTGCGAGCTCGATGATCATTTTGCAGTTGCTGACGCCGCAGCCGTCAGCCGATCCGCTGCAGCGAAAGATGATGGCGATCGGTATGCCGCTCTTCATGCTTTACATTTTGTGGAGCGCGCCGGCGGGACTGCTGCTTTACTGGCTGGTCGGCAATATCGTCGGGTTCATTCAACAGTTTCTGATTAATAAATTAACGAAGGAAGAAACCCCGCCGCCGGATGAAAAGAGTGGGAAGAAACCGCTGAAAAAACTGAAACCGGCCGAGGCTTGACGGATCGATCGACAGGATTTACAGGATTAACGAGATAAAAGATTAGAATCTGCCTGACGTTTTTCGTTCCGTTAATCCTGTTAATCTTGTAAATCCTGTCTACCTTCTAATCATTGAATCCGCGCCACCCCATTCCCGGGTTTCGGAAACTTCACAAACACCATCGGGTCATGTCCAGGCACAATCAAATC
>DASWQK010000444.1:0-1625 GCA_036403735.1 Pyrinomonadaceae bacterium | reverse complement strand
GACGGCGGCAAGACCTGGAAGAACATTCTGAACATCAGCGAGAACACCGGCGTGACTGACGTCGTGATCGATCCAAACGACGGAGCCACCGTTTACGCCGCGTCGTATCAACGGCGACGTCACATGTTCACCTTGATCGATGGCGGGCCTGAAAGCGCGATCTACAAATCGACGGACGCGGGCGCGACGTGGAACAAAGTGCGCGCCGGCTTGCCGGCATCTGACATGGGAAGAATTGGGTTGGCAATTTCGCCGGTTGATACGAATGTCGTTTACGCCACAATTGAGTCGGGTGATCGCAAGGGCGGCATTTTCCGTTCCAGCGATCGCGGCGGCAGTTGGGAAAAGCGAAACGAATTTGACGCGGGCGCAATGTATTACGCGCGCATCGTCGCCGATCCGAAAGACGCCGAACGCATTTACGTGATGAATGTTTTCCTGATGGTCTCTGACGACGGCGGCCGCACGCTGCGACGGCTCGGCGAACGATCGAAGCACGTCGACAATCATGAAATCTGGGTCGATCCAAACAACAACGATCATTATCTGGTCGGTTGCGACGGCGGAGTTTACGAGAGCTACGATCGCGGCACTAATTGGTTCTTCAAGAGCAATCTGCCCGTGACGCAGTTCTATGACGTCACGACCGATAACGCGACTCCTTTCTATAACGTGTTTGGCGGCGCGCAGGACAACTACGCTTTCGGTGGCCCATCGCGCACGCGCAACGCGTCGGGAATCGTCAACGCCGATTGGTTTGTGACGCAGGGCGGAGATGGTTTTCGCACGCAGGTTGACCCCGAAGATCCAAACACGATTTATGCCGAACTGCAGAACGGCAACATTGTTCGCGATGACAAGCGCACCGGCGAGCGCATGGCCATTCAACCGCAAGTTGGGCGCAACGAAGATCCTTTGCGCTGGAACTGGGATTCGCCTTTCATCATCAGTCCGCATTTACACACGCGACTCTATTTCGCCGCGGACAAGCTTTTCCGCAGCGATGATCGCGGCGATAGTTGGAAAGTCATCAGCGGCCAGCTCTCGCGCGGCTTGGATCGAGACAAACTCCCGGTTATGGGCAAGATCTGGGGCATCGACGCGGTGGCCAAGAACCAATCGACCGCCTTCTTTGGCAATGCTTCAGCCCTGGCCGAATCGCAAAAGAAAGAAGGATTGATCTACGTCGGCACTGACGACGGCCTCATTCAAATCACTGAAGACGGCGGCAAGAACTGGCGCAAGGTCGAGAAGATTGGCGATGTACCCGAACTCGCTTATGTCAGTCGCATCATCACGTCGAACCACGACGCGAACACCGTCTATGTCGCGTTTGAAAATCATCAGAATGCCGACTTCAAACCTTACCTCTTCAAGAGCACGGACGCGGGCCGGACGTGGACCTCGATCAAAAGTAATCTGCCGGGGAACTGGCCGGTCTGGTCAATCGCCGAAGATCATGTGAACCCGAAACTGCTGTTTGCGGGAACTGAATACGGATTGTTCTTCACCGTTGACGGCGGACAGAAATGGATTCAAATGCGTGGCGGCCTGCCGACAATTCAGATTCGCGACATGGTCATCCAGAAACGCGAAAACGATCTGGTGCTCGCCACCTTCGGCCG
>DASWQK010000443.1:0-5360 GCA_036403735.1 Pyrinomonadaceae bacterium | reverse complement strand
GATGTTACCGAGTTCGTTGATGTCGCCCATGTGAATCACCCGCTGAGTCGGATCAAGAGGAAGAGCCCAGCCCATGGATCCGTCTGCCTGCTTGTGCGGAGCAAGGACGCCCGCAAGATTTTGGTAGTAGAAGGGCGCGATGACGAAGGTGTAATTCTCAAACCCGCCATCCTTCACTACCCGATCGACTTTGGCCTTGCCGGTAAAGTGGGGAACGTTGAACTTGCCACCGCTGATCGCCTCTACATCAGGCAGGGTTGACCAGATAAAGTGTTTGACTCCGGAATTCCTGGCGGCGCGCACCGCCGCTGTTGCCTGCTTAAGCTCGTCGGCGCCTCCGTAAAAATTGGTAACCAGGAAAACTCCGTGCGCCCCTTCGAATGCAGCGTTAAGGGTTTCTGGCTGATCTAAATCAGCTTCGACGACCTCCTCTGCGAGTTCGCGATGCTTGTCTGGATCGCGAGTCAGTGCGCGCACCTTGAATTGTCCGCTGGCTTGGAGAGCACGTACGACTCCGCCGCCCTGCTGTCCGGTTGCGCCGATCACGGCGATCAGTTTTTTATTGTTGGATAACACCCTGGTACTCCTTTTATCTTCAAAAATTCAAGAATTAATCACTATCATTCGACCCATCTGGTAATCTTCAATCGCCTGCCGGATCTCATCGTCGGTGTTCATTACAAATGGTCCATAGCGCGCGACTGGTTCATTCAAGGGCACGCCCGCGATAAGTAAGATCCCGAGCGCAGCTTTCGCCTCCAGCGGATTTTCGATTCTTACTTCTCCTCCGTCCTGGCTAAACATAACCATCTGCCCGTCCCCCGCAGACTCACCCTCTGCGCCGAACAAACCCTCGCCCTCGATAACGTAAGCGAAAGATTGGTAAGCGACTGGAACTTGTTGGGTGGCCACGCCGCCGGGCTCGATCCGGTAATGCAAGTAGATGATCGGTGTGCGGGTTTCAATGACGGCTTTCTGGCCCATCGCTTCGCCGGCGATCACGCGGACCGTCACGAGACCATCAAGCGAAGTCGCTTGTGGAATCTGCGCATTCGAGATCTCCTGGTAACGCGGATTCGTCATCTTGTCGCGCTGTGGCAGATTCACCCAAAGTTGGAATCCGTGCATACGGCCTCCCGCGCGCATGAACTCGCGGCTGGGCATCTCTGAGTGAACCACTCCTGCTCCGGCAGTCATCCACTGCACGTCACCGGCGCCCAGCCGTCCGGCGTGTCCTCGAGAGTCTTTATGTTCCATATCTCCCGACAGCAGATAGGTAACCGTCTCGAATCCGCGATGCGGATGATCCGGTGCGCCTTTCGCCTGACCCGGCGCAACTTCCATTGGTCCCATCTCATCGAGTAACAGGAACGGATCAAATTCCGAAAACGAGGCTTTAGGAAACGGCCGTCGCACCAGAAAGCCTCCGCCTTCCAGAGTCTCGATACTATTGACGATGCCTGATACCGTTCGTCCGGCTTTGCTAACTTCTTCTTTCTCTCTCAACACTTCAATCGCTTGCATGTTCTTACTTCCTTCCTCGGGAAACCCTTCGAGTCACTTCAGTCAAGTGATCTTTCCCTGCCCTCTCAGATTCCGCTGCCGCTTTATGGCCGATTTTCTTCAACAGGCGCATCAGCGTTTCGCGCTCGGTCCTTGTCAGAGAGGCTGACACCAGTCGCTCCAGATCGGCGGCATGATCGGCGTATGCGCGCGTGATTAGCTTCCGGCCTGACTTTGTTAAATGAACTACTCTCGTCCGCCGATCGGTCCCATGTGCGCGACGCTCGACGAGGCCCTTCGTCTCCAGGCGGTCAACCGCGACGGTGATCGAACCACTCGTCAGCAGAACCTTCTTCCCGATTTCATTGACCGGGAGCTCCCCTTTGTGCAACAGGGCTTCAAGCACGGCAAAGTCGCTGCCGCACATCTCCAATTCCGAGATGCTGTCACCGGCAAACGACTGAACCGCATTCGCCGCCTTCCATAACACCAGGAAAACGTGAACCCCACTTCCGCCCGTCAACGATTCGAGTTCGTTTGCTTTTGCCATATCTCTTGTTGTCAAGATACTTTACTCCAAGATAGGTGTCAAGTTGGCCGCGATGATGGAATCGCGTGCGACAGCGAGCGGGTGCCTTTTCAGCTGTTCCCCCTGGCAATGTTGCCGGTTAATCCATCGCCTGGGGTAGACTACTCGCCGTTTTGAAACGCCTGCATTTCTGAAAGCGAACGAAGAGATACATTCGAAACAGGAGAGCATCGTGAGACCGTTACGTTTACCCGTTCTACTTGGCACCAACCGAAAAGAGCGCAAGAGTGTTTTCGCTGCCAGATGGTTGGTTGGCGAAATGAAAAAACGAGATGATCTTGAGACTCGATTGTTTGATACAGCAGATTTTGATCTGCCGCAGCGTGACTATGGCCAGGAAATTAAGAACGCGTTCCCCGAGTGGCGTGACGCAATAGTTGAAGCTGACGGCCTGGTCATTGTTTCACCCGAATACAATCACGGGTATCCCGGACCCTTGAAGGCCGTGCTTGATTTGCTGCTCCGCGAGTATGTCCACAAAGCAGTCGCGTTCGTGGGAGTTTCCGCTGGCCCATGGGGCGGGGTCCGGGCGATCGAGGCAATGGTCCCCACGGTTCGCGAATTAGGCTTGGCAGTAACTTTTACCGACCTCAATTTTCCTTATGTGCAAAGGACTTTTGATCAAGCGGGCCAGCTTTTGGATCCGGCATTTGAGCAAAGAGCGAAAGACTTCCTGGATGAGCTCGTCTGGATGGCGAGCATTTTGAGATGGGGCAGAGAGAACGTCGCGTCGAAATATCATGGATAGCGAGATTCACGCCGCCGTCAGCCAAAGGCGAACTCAACATACACACCGAGAACGTTTTTGCTCCGGCGATGAATCTGCCGGCCGCGATTACTCCACGACTCTGATTCGCACCTCGGCGCCGTTCGTCCGAATTTCAGGAACGTACATCGCGTGACCCAGCACCGGCAGCGCATGAAACGCTCCCGGACTCTCGGCCCTCATTTCGTAACTAATCTGCCAGACACCTTCGGGAAGATGATCGATGAACAGGGCGACTTTGCGATCGCGCAGTTCCTGGTAAACCCATTGCTCGCGACCGGTAAAATTGACGCCTGAGGTGAAATTCATGAGCGTTGATTGCTTGCTCTTCAGCGCGGCCGACTTGAGTTCTTTGGCGAACACGTTCTCGCCGCTGCGCAACTCTACGGCTTCCAACCCGGACGGTTTCAGATCCTCGAAAAGGAGATAGTCATAGTTATTCTTGGCTTCGATGGTGAGCACCGTCTCGACACGCTCGCCGCTCTTCACCGTTTCCCCATCGTTCAGCGGGACGCGCTCTGAGACGTAACCCTTAAGCAGCGTCTGATGATTGACCAGTTTGAAATACTGGCGCCGCACGAAGATCTCGTTGCCGGCGGGCGTGAGCGGTTCTTCCAGACTGAAAAACTTTGTCTGGGCCGAGAAGTAGATTGGCCCGGTGCCGTTCTGGCGGCGAATGGTGATCTCGTTGGCTCCATCGCGAATGACTTCACGAGGAATGTCGAATTGGGTCGGAGCGCTGAGCGCATCATCCACGCCGATCTGTTTCGTGGCGATCGATTTTCCGTTGACCAGCAATTCGTAACCCATCTGCGGCTGAATTTCCCTGGTTGTGCGCAGGTACTCATCGAGGGTCATGACCACAATCGCGGTATCGCGGGTGTTACTCCACTGGGCTCCGCGCCGGTTCTTGATCAGCCAGTTGGTGACCGGCTCGATCAGCTTGTTCTGAGGATCGATGGCCAGCATTGCCCGCAGGGCAAACGAAGTGGCTTCGATGCCGCCGTCGGACCAGCGCCAGTAGATCCCATCTTCGCCCCAGTGCGCATTGCCGATCACCGAAGGATCGGTTGATTGCGCGCCGGTCTGAACGATTGAAACGTCGGGTGTCGCATCGACCTTCACACCGTTTTCCAGATTTTGCACCAGCGTCTTCGCCTGATCGTTGTAACCGAAGCCATGCGCGGCCAGCGCCAGCAGCGCGCGGGTGTAAGCGTTGAGCTTATCCCGATTGGTCCAGAGGTTATTGAAGGCCTTTGCCTGGAACTGGCTGACTTCACCTGCCTTCTGCTGGGCGTGATAGCTAGCTAGCGCGAAGAGCATCCAGGCCTGCACGTCATAATTCGTTTCTTCTTCGACCAGTTCTTTGTTCAAATAGCCGGCCGCGTTCGAGAGCACTTCAGGCTTAACCTTGAGGCCGGCTTGTTGCGCCAGGGTCATGCCCCAAATGACATAAGCCGTCATGAAGTGATCGCTGTTGCCGTCTTTCCACCAACCCCAGCCGCCGTCCGAGTGCTGGAAATTATAGAGTCGCTCCAGACTCTGTTTGGTGATGGCGTCGAGTTCAGTCAAATCATGCTTGCCTTTCGGATGAGTTGCGGCGGCGGTTGATTGTTCAATTCCGCCAAAGATCTTATTCATCGCCGTTTCCGGCTTGAGTCCGAGATCCCGCAGCGTCTTGGCCGTGATTACAGCCGGCAGAAAACGGCTCATCGTCTGTTCGGTGCAACCGTATGGATAGTCGATCAGATAAGGCAGCGCATCGAGCATGGTGGTGGCCATGCTGGGCGCGACCTGGACCGAGAACGTGGTCGAATCAGCTCTACGTTCTTTGGGGATGTCGAGTTTGACCGTAACGCTTTCGCCGCGCAT
The DNA here is from genome assembly GCA_036403735.1 of Pyrinomonadaceae bacterium. GTDB lineage: Bacteria > Acidobacteriota > Blastocatellia > Pyrinomonadales > Pyrinomonadaceae > UBA11740. Next base: position 630 of record DASWQK010000443.1, on the reverse strand, counting down.
CTTGCCTGAGCGGGAAACAAATTTCTCGATGCCATGCTCGTAGACCGTGTAGGACTTCTCCATAGCGTCGGCAAATTTCTCGCCGCGGGCTTCGACTTTTAGTTTGGCGTCGCCGGTCTGCGCGACATTTACCAACCAATCGACACGGGTCTCGCTGTTCGCTTTGACTTCAACAGGTCCTTGCTTGTCTTTGGAGACTTTGCCGTCGATGACTACGCCTGAAACGGTCAGTCCGTCGGCATTCAAAGACGGCATGACGTTCATTGGCTGGTCAGTGTTGTTATTGATCACGCCGGAAACAGTCACCTGATCTCCGACCACAAAAAAGCGTGGAGCTTCGAGTCGAACGATGAGCGGTTGTTTGGTTCGCGTTGAGGTGTCGCCGATGCCGAACTGATTTGCGGCAGTAACTACCCGCGCCGTCGCTGACCAGGTCGTTAACGAGTCAGGATACTTCACCTTCACCGTTGCGTTGCCATTCTCATCGGTCCGGATGTCGGGCTGCCAGAAAATGGTCGAACGAAAATCGCTGCGGACCTGGACCGCGGGTTCCTTTCCTGCCTCTTGCTCTGGCGCCTCTTTGGCGTTACGAAGAGTCCCACTTGGCCGGGCCGGAGCCGCAACTGGCTT
>DASWQK010000442.1:0-3272 GCA_036403735.1 Pyrinomonadaceae bacterium | reverse complement strand
TTCGCCGGGGTCGCAACTTCGCCTTCTTTCGTGGGGCGGCTGATATCGACTGCAACCGTCTGGCCAACCTTTACGACTTCGCCGGCATGAGGAAGTTGAATCAAGACCGTGTCCGGCTTTGCCTCGCTGGTCGGGCGAGTGGCGCGCACGCGAAAATTGAGGCCGGCGTCGCTAATCGTGTTCTCTGCCGCAGTCCGATCTTTTCCGACAATGTCAGGCACACGCGTTTCTGAACTGCGGAGTGACAGATAGATGGCGCCCAACACTCCAAGCGAAAAGGCGATCGCAATTCCCACGACGATGGCAACTCGCTTTATTACCGTTAGCGTTTGGCGGATGACAGACACGATGTGTTCAGGGTTATTTGAAGCAGTTCGTCCAGCAGCAATTGCGCAGTCTAACATGTAGGACGGCGCGAGCGATAGCGATGAGGTCGGTACCGGGAGCGGTAGCGATCGGGTTGCCATCAACCTTTCCGCTGAAACGCCATCACAAAAAAGCCGTCCACGTCGTCACGATATGGCCACGTGCGCAGCGCGCCGCTTTTGGTTTGTAAATCTTTGTGCGTCTTGAAGGGCGATGTTTGAAAGTCTGGATGGTGCTCAAGAAACTCAGTCATCACTGCTTCGTTCTCATCTTTTTCCAACGAACACGTTGAATAGAGCAGCAAGCCGCCAGGGCGAACCATCGCACTGGCGGTCTCGAGAATTTGCTTCTGTTTACCGGCTAATTCTGCAATATCGGCCGGTTGCAGGCGCCAACGGATATCCGGATTATGCCGCAGCGTTCCGGTCCCGGAACATGGCGCATCGACCAGCACCCGGTCGAAAGAACACTCACCAAAAGAAAGACCCTGCGTGGCGTCAGAAACGACAAACAGAATGTTGTTGACTTGCTGATGACTCGCCAGCTCTTTCATGGTGCGCACACGATGGTCGTAGAGATCCGCCGCGACAATCGTAGATTCAGGCGCTTGCCCGGCAATACTTGTCGACTTACTGCCCGGAGCGGCGCAAACATCCAGCACGCGATCGCCGGCGCGCGTTCCCAAAAGATGCGTGACCAGTTGCGACGCTTCGTCCTGAAAATAAATAAGGCCACGGTCGGCGAGTTGTCTGAGGAGCGCAGACGTGCGTCCCGCTCGCCAGGCGCCCGGCACAATCTGCGATTCAACCAATTCACTGCCGGCGTCTCTTAACTCATCAATGATCCTTGAGCGCTCAGTTTTTCCAGAAGCTCTGGCCGTGAACCGAAACGCAAGCGGCGCCGGATTGTTGTTCGCACGCGCGATCGCCGCAGCCTCTTCATAACCGAATTGTTCGCTCCATCGCGCGACGAGCCACTGCGGGTGAGATGTTTCTATCGCGATTTTCTCGATCGGATCAGTAGCGGCCGCGGATGGATCATAGTCGGGCTCTCGCGTCGCGCGTCGCAGCACTGCGTTTACAAAGGTAGCCGCGGACTTGAGCCGCGCGGCTTTGACTAAGTTGACTGATTCGTTGATCGCCGCGGACGCAGGAATCCGCGAAAGAAATCGAAGTTGATAAAGGCCTAGCCGTAACGCCAGCGTCACCGCCAGATCGAGCGAGTCAATCCTGCGGGCAGCGAAATGTTCAAGGGCTCGATCGAGCCACAGCCGGCGGCGCAGGACTCCCAACACCAATTCGTGAGACAGCGCCCGGTCCTTTTCATTTAGATCGTGGTCCGGGCGCGCGAGCAAGGCAGATGAGTAGGCGGCCGCTTCCTCTACGCGCCGCAGAATTTCAAAGGCGGCGCGGCGTGCAGGCGAGATTTGCATTACGACTGTGGCAAGGATTAGGTGACGAACTGAATGTCAACTTTATGAGGAATGATGCCCCGTTCGTAACCTTCCGTGAGTAGTTGCCGCACGGCTTGGCGGCCGCGCTCGGTGTAGTCGAGCGTTAGATCATTCACCCACATGGCGACAAAGCGATCGGCGAGTTCCGGGTCCATCTCGCGGGCGAATTGCATCGCATACTGCAGAGCGTCCTCACGATTGTCCAGGGAGTAGCGAATGCTTTCTCTCAACAGATCCGAGACTTCGCGAATGGTTTGCTCGCCCAAATTGCGACGAATTGCATTGCCACCCATGGGCAGCGGCAGTCCATTCGTATGTTCATGCCACCACTCACCGAGGTCCAGCACTTTGTGCAGGCCGTGGTCCTCATAGAAGAGCTGGCCTTCGTGAATTAATAGGCCGGCATCGCATCGTCTTTCCGTGACGGCTTCGATGATTTGATCAAAAGGAACGACTTCGTATTTGAAGGTTGGCGTGTGAATGCTGAGCGCCAGGAAAGCGCTCGTCAAAGTACCGGGCACGGCGATCGTAACTTCCGATAAATCTGCCGGATCGAGTCTTTCGTTAGCGACGAGAATGGGACCATAGTTGTCGCCAATCGAAGCCCCATGCGGCAGCAGCGCGTACTTGTCGGCGACGTAGGCATAAGCGTGAAAGCTGATAGCAGTCACATCGTAGGTCCCTTTACGCGCTTCTTCGTTCAGAGTCTGAATATCCTGGAGCGTGTGCTGGAATTCCAAATCGCCGGTTTCGATCTTGTGCGTAGCCAGACCGTAGAACATGAACGCATCGTCGGAGTCCGGCGAGTGTGCGAGTGAAATAGTCTTAAGTTCAGTAGTTAACGTCATTGGTTAATAGTAGGTGATGGTTCGATATTCAGCGCTATAAGGCTCAGCTTCTTTTGCGCTGTTCGGAAGATTGGCCCAAATCTTCTTTGTCCAATTCCCGTGCGAATCGTATTCGTAAGTGAGCATAGATCGCCTGGACGAGTCCACCCCGGCGAATGATGCGACACCTGTTTCGTTGCCTTTTTCATCCACTGTACGCACTTCTTTACTTTTCAACGAGCCATCAGGCTTGTAGGTCGCCGTCTCTTTCGAACGCTCGCGATCATTGTAAGTGTAAACGAGCTTACCGGGGACAGGGGCGTGATCCGAATAAACGTTCGGCGGCGCGTTAAATTCAAGTGTTTCCTGCTCGGCAGGTCTTCGGTCTCGATCGTACTTGAAGAGCCTTTTGTATCTCAATATGCCGTTTATATATTGCGCCCATTCGACCTGATGACCTTCAGCATCGTACGTGTTGATAGTTTTCCAACTAACCACTTCATCACTGTTGTAAGACGTTTGGGTGAGGTTGTGGCCCGCTTCGTCGTAAGTATAAACGAGCCGGCCGTTGAGTTTGCCTATCCAGGTGTAAAAATCTTCTTCGAGCTTGTTGCCTTTCGCGTCGT
>DASWQK010000441.1:0-11934 GCA_036403735.1 Pyrinomonadaceae bacterium | reverse complement strand
ATTGGTCAACCGGTGAAGTTCGTAGGCGTCGGCGAGAAATACGATGCGCTCGAGCCGTTCTATCCGGATCGCGTCGCGCAACGCATCCTCGGCATGGGCGACGTGCTGTCGCTGATCGAACAGGTCCAGGACAAGATCGATCAGTCTGATGCGGAGGCGCAACTAGAGAAGCTTCAGCGCAATCAGTTTTCGCTGGACGATTTTCGTTCGCAACTCAGGCAGGTCAAGAAGCTTGGTTCTTTCTCAAAGATTTTGAAGCTGTTGCCGGATCAGTTGCTTGGCGGCGTCGGCATGCCGGATCTGACTGATGAGCAGTCAGAGATGATGGAGAAAGAGCTGAAACGTACCGAGGCGATCATTGATTCGATGACGCGCGAAGAGCGCATGAATCATATGATCCTGAACGCCAACCGGCGACGCCGGATCGCGCGCGGATCGGGAACGACGGTCGCCCAGGTGAACTCGCTCATCAAGCAGTACACCGAAATGCGTCGCATGATGCAAGGGATGTTCAGCGGCGGCGGTTTGCGCGGCAAGATGATGCGGCGCATGGCCGGCATGCAGGGAATAGAAGGCGGCGGCGATCCGATGATGGCCGGCTTGCCCGCGGGATTGCCGGGATCGTCAAGAAAGAAGAAGAAAAAGAAGAAGCGGCGAAGGTAACGCAAACTGTCAGTTTGCGCGCAAGCTAACAGCTTGCGTTACGAATTACTTGAAGGAGAGACACTTTGTTAGCAATTAGATTAATGCGCACCGGCGCGAAAAAGCGCCCGTCATATCGCATCGTAGTTAAAGAAAAGCAGTCCAAGCGCGACGGCGCATATCTCGAGAACCTCGGGACGTACAATCCGACCCGTGAGCCGGCGGAGATCAAACTGAAGCCCGACCGCGTTCAGTATTGGATCGGCAAAGGCGCGCAGCCAACCGACACGGTGCGCCGTCTGATTAAGCAAGCGGCTAAGAATCAGGCGATTGCGGCCGAATCGCAAGCCGAAGCCGCATAAGTTTCTATTGTTTAGACGGCGGACTTGGCCGCCGCGCTTCGAGACGTGGAACTCGAGCTGCACAAGTGCGGCGTCTAAACGAAATCGAGTTTAGAAGCGAGTCGAGTCAATTTAATGCGCGAAACGATCGAAATGGTGGTGAAGGTGCTCGTCGACGATCCGGCGGCAGTCGAAGTGCGCGAAGTCGAACGCGAAGGAACTCTGCGGATTGAGATTCGCGTCGCGCAACCTGACATGGGTAAAGTGATCGGCAAACAAGGCCGTACGGTGCGCGCGCTTCGTTCGCTGGTTTACGCCGCCGGCCTGAAGCAACATCGTCGCTTCGTGCTGGACGTGATTGAGTAGTGGCACAGACTTCAGTCTGTGATTAACAATGGAAACAGATCACAGACCGAAGTCTGTGTCACCTAACTCAGACGATCTGATCGTCGTCGCGCACATCGTCAAGGTGCGCGGCTTGCGCGGCGAAGTCGTCGCGGACCTCTTAACGGATTTTCCCGAACGCTTTGAAAAGCTGACCACGCTGATCGGGGTTGCTCCGGATGAAAATCGTCGATCTTTGCAAATTGAAGAGCAGTGGTTTCACCTCAATCGCATCGTCTTCAAGTTTGCCGGTTTCGACGGAATCGAAGCAGCCAAAGAACTCGTAGGCTACGATTTGGCGGTGCCTGAAGATCAGCGTATGGAGCTTCCGCCGGACAGCTTTTATGAATGGGAGTTGGTTGGCTGCCGCGTTCAGACAGTCGATGGCAGAGAAATCGGACAAGTCGAAGATGTCATGCGGACCGGCGGTGTTGAGATTCTAAAGGTCGTTGATGAAACGGGACGCGACCGGCTGATCCCCATGGCGAGTGAGATCGTGGTTGAGATCGATAAGGAAAAAAAGCTAATCCGGATCGACCCGCCCGCAGGATTGTTGGAATTATAAGATTGATTCATTGGTTCATTTATTCATTGATTCAATGAGCCAATGAATCAGTGAGTCAATCAAGATGCTTCGCGTCGATATAATCACAATCTTTCCGGATTATTTTCGTGAAGCATTTGATTATGGAATCATCCGCCGGGCGCGCGCGGCAAACTTAGTTAGCGTGGAAGCGCACGATTTGCGATCCTGGACGTCGGACAAGCATCACATGGTTGATGACCGTCCGTTTGGCGGCGGCGACGGGATGGTGCTCAAGCCCGAACCGATCTTTGCAGCAGTGGAATCATTAGCCGGCGCGCGGCGACGAGAGGACATTGCGACTGGCAAGCGAGTCGTATTGCTTTCGCCGCAAGGTCGGCCGTTAACGCAGTCCATCGCCGCGGACTTCGCTAAGAGCGCGCAACTGGTTCTGATTTGCGGCCGGTACGAAGGGGTCGATGAGCGCGTCGCGGATGCGCTGGTGACTGATGAAGTCTCGATCGGCGATTATGTTTTGTCAGGTGGTGAGCCGGCTGCGCTGGTAATAATTGATGCGACCGTGCGGTTGCTACCCGGAGCGCTGGGCAGCGAGACGTCCGCGACGACGGAATCCTTTTCGGATGGCTTACTGGATTATCCGCACTACACGCGTCCGCCGGAGTTTGAAGGGATGCACGTGCCCGAGGTTTTGCTGAGGGGTCATCACGCCGAGATTGCGCGCTGGCGTAGCGAGGCTGCGCAAGAGAAGACAAAAAGGAACAGACCGGATCTTTTGAAAAAAGAATGAGCCTGGTACTTTGTACTTCGTGCTTTGATGTTTTACGAATCGCATGCGGGTTCTTCAAATAGAGAACAAAGTACAAAGCTCAAAGTACAAAGCACAGTTTTTTGGAGCTTAATCATGAATCGCTTAGATAACGTCGAGAAGACACAATTACGAAGTAATATTCCGGAATTTCAACCGGGCGATACTGTTCGCGTTCACGTCCGTATCAAAGAATCGGAAACCAAAGAGCGTTTGCAGGCTTTTGAAGGCGTCTGCATCGCTCGCAAACACGGCGGCGCGCGCGAAACGATTACAGTGCGCAAGACCAGCTTTGGTGTGGGGGTCGAAAGGATCTTTCCACTGCATGCGACCATCGTCGATCACATCGACGTGGTTAAAAAAGGCCACGTACGGCGCGCCAAGCTTTATTACCTGCGCGAGTTGCGCGGCAAAGCGGCGCGCATTCGCGAGCGCGATACGCGGCCACATGCCAACGTCGTTGCTGCCGCCGCCGGTGAACCGGAAGGCAAGAAGTAGCCTCTGTCAGAACCGCCTGCGGTAGCGGGCGGTTTAGCTTGCCCACCGCGGCGACCCAAACAGAGATGAACCACCCGCTACCGCAGGTGGTTCTGACATGTTACATCCCTTGCGCATCGCCATCGACGCCCATTCTGTCGGAGCCAGGCTCGGCGGAAACGAAACATACGCGATCAACCTGATCGAAGCCCTCGCAGAAATCGATCAAACAAACCTCTACACGCTTTACGTCACGAAACAGGAGGCGATTGCGCGCTTCGCAAATCGTTGGCCCAACTTCACTGTCAAACAGACTTTGCCGCACACGCCTCTGGTCCGAATTCCGCTGACACTTTCGCGAGAGCTAAGACGACATCCGGTTGATGTTTTGCACGTGCAGTACACCGCGCCTCCGCTGGCCCCGTGTCCCGTCGTTACCACGATTCACGATCTGGCGTTCGAGCACCTGCCTGAGACCTTCAACCGGCGCAGTTGGATGCAACTACGCTTGACGGTGCGCCGCACCGCGAAGAAGGCTGCACAGATTATTACCGTCTCGGAGTATTCGCGACAGGACATCAGCAATACTTACAAAATTCCTTCCGGGCGAATCACGGTCACGCCTGAAGCTGCATCTGAGAGGTTCTTTCCGGTAACGGAGGGGACTGAGCTGAAAACTATTCGAAAGACTTACGGCATCGAGCGCGATTACATTTTCTCGCTTTGTTCGATCCAGCCGCGCAAGAATCTGATTCGACTTATCGAAGCATACTCGCTGCTGCGGAGTTCTTCGGCTGACGTCAAGCTTCCACAACTGGTCCTGGCGGGCAAGCGCGGTTGGCTTGATAACGAAACAATCCGCGCGGCCGAACGTGAATCTGTGGCAGGTGACATTGTCTTTACGGGGTACGTTGCCGAAGAACATCTCAATGCGCTCTACAGCGGCGCGACGTGTTTCGTTTACCCTTCATACTTCGAAGGATTCGGATTGCCAATTCTGGAAGCGATGAAATGCGGAGCGCCCGTGGTTGCCGGGAACCGGACCAGCATTCCGGAAGTCGCAGGTGAGGCCGCTATCTTGTTCGATCCGTTTGACACCGGCTCTTTAGTAGAGGCGCTGCAACGCTTGCTCAGTGATGCGGAATATCGCGCGCGCCTGAGTGCAAAAGGATTACAAAGAGCCAGCGCGTTTAGTTGGAAGACAACTGCGCGATTGACCCTGGAAGTCTATGAGCGAGCCGCGCGGGCCAAAGCTTGAGGAAGTAGTCACTCGGCGCGGATGGGAAAGAACTTCAGTCCCGCCAATTGTTATTCAATGAAACAGAATTGAAAAGTATTCGAGGAATTTAAGACATCGAACCCGATTAATTTCCGCAAGCGTGTTCCGGGTGAACGGGGGAAATTTCATCCTGTTGAGCAAAAGTCGAAGATTAGTGCTTGCGCTGATTCATTCGAGAGGTTAAGCTTCCTCGCTGGTTACAGCTTGAAAATGCAAACGTCTTAACAGCAAACGTCTTAATAGAGGTGAACTTACCTGCTTCTAATTAAGAAGTTGAAATCGTTCTTAAGCAACAACTACAAGTGAATCGTTGACCCCTGCCTGATTCACTTTATTTTTACGATGCGCATCGCGATCTTAGGCACGAGGGGCATCCCCGCAAACTACGGCGGTTTTGAAACCTTTGCTGAGCATCTGTCCACGCGATTGGCCGCGCGCGGGCACGATGTCACTGTCTATTGTCGTGCGCACTACGTCAGTCCGCGACAGATTGAGTTTCAGGGCGTTCGTCTGAAAGTCCTGCCCACCATTCGTCACAAATACTTTGATACAGTCATACATACTTTCTTGTCCGCGCTGCATGCGATTCCACAGCGGTACGATGCGGCCCTGATCTGTAATGCCGCGAACGCGCCCTTTGCTTCGATCGTTCGCGCTGGTGGGACGCCGGTCGCCCTGAACGTCGACGGCCTCGAGCACAAGCGAAAGAAATGGAACTGGATCGGTCGCAAGTACTACTTGATGGCTGAGCGTCTGGCGACGATTCTGCCTAACGAAACAGTTACTGATGCGAAAGTGATCCAGGATTACTACCTGGCGCAGCATCGGGCTGTGTCCACGATGATTGCCTATGGCGCCGAAGTCGAACGGAAAGTTGATCCTTCAGTCAGACGCTGGCGCGTCGAGCCAAACCGCTACGTGCTCTACGTTTCGCGTCTCGAGCCTGAGAACAATGCGCACCTGGTAATCGAAGCGTTCAAGCGGGTGCGCACGGGCCACAAACTCCTGGTTGTCGGGGACGCTCCGTACGCGCGCGACTACATCAATGATTTGAAGGCCCGCGCCCGCCGCGACAAACGCATTGTCTTCACCGGTTTTGTTTTCGGCCGCGATTATCGTGCGCTGCAACAGAACGCTTATTGTTATGTCCATGCGACCGAAGTCGGCGGCACCCATCCGGCGTTGCTGGAGGCGATGGGCTTCGGCAATTGCGTGCTGACGCTGGCGGCGCCGGAAAATATCGAAGCGATTGGCGACGCCGGCATCGCTTACGCGGATGAAACTGATCTGGCGGAGAAACTACAGCGGGTTTTGCGCGATGGCTCGCTGGTCCATGCCTACCGAAATCGCGCCCAGGCCCGGGTGAAGGAATTCTACGACTGGGATTACGTCGTCGAAAGATATGAAGATTTGTTTGCCAAAATGGCCGGTCTGCCGTTGCCTATTCGAACGGTTTCGAGCACAAGCAAAGCTACTTCCGCAATCAAAGAAACCGCTCACTCCGCATCTGCCTGATCCTAATCTACTCTCAGCCTCAACAAGTTTCTTGACAGAATCTTTGCTAGTCAAATAAGCTACGCGCGCTTTCAGTAGTTCGTTTTCCTCTTGAAAGTTAGTTGCCAGTCTCCCGCGACCTTCTACGAAGAAGCGTTTCTTCCTGAGATCGCCTCAACCTCGATCGATTGGCGAGTTGTGATCGATCCCCGTGAAAGGAAAGCCCCATGTTCTCACTTTCTTCGCGCCGGTTTCATAGCCTGGTTCTAATACCCGCTCTCGTTTCATTGATGTACTTTGCTTCCTCGTCCGCGTCGGACTCACCGCCGGTTGCTGTTGACGACTCGTATTAGGTTCACGGCACAACTCAAATCGGAGATTTACTGGCTAACGATTCCGATTCCGATGGTGATCCGATCGCGTTCGGTGGTTATGGCAGCTCGTCGCAGCACGGGCATCTGATAGATGGGCCAACGCCGGGGTGCCGACATGTTAGGTATCTACCCGGTGAGCGAATACCCTAGAAGTTAAGCAGAGGTGAAAACATTGAAGGAAGAATCATTCGTCCGGTATCTCAATGAACCCGACATTCATGACGGGGTAGTCAAAGATGTGGTTCATGGTGGTGGACACTGTTCTGTATTTGTCAGAACTGCACAGGGGCGTGAAATAAAGTTCGAATTTGTCGACGTAAGTTCAGTGGAGATGAATCGGCCAGAGGGAATGGTGCTGTACTCGTTGAGTGAAATGAAGGAGGTTCCTCCAAATCGAAAATTCGTTTTTACGAATTGGGATGAACAGAACGATGCTCGCTTGGAGATCGTCGCGCTTGACGTTATATCCTCGGACCTCGAAAGAACTTAAATTGAGGACTCACGGCAGTCAATGATCCAACGGTTGAAGCACAAGGACGAATCTACCAACCGGCGGTTCCAGGCTCCTTGCCGGCTTATGTTTCCAAAAGGCGCGTACCGCGCATGACCAGTAGGGGCCAAAGGCTGGTCATTGCTTTGTTGGTCCTAGTCGGGTGTTGGGTTCTGTGGTTCCTACTCCAGCGCGGATGGATTATCGCTCTTGGATTATCTGTGGTCGCTTCCTTAACCGCCGAGTACCTGGGCACCAAGATCTTCTCCGGGAACTCATGGTTCGAAAGTTTAAGTGTCGAGCATTCCGGCTTTTCCGTCTGGCGAGTAGTACTGCTTGTAATGGCAGTACTGCTGATTTTCTCATTGATTGTGCTTGACCGTTTGGCCTTCTCGAAGATAATTTATTGAAGACGGTTGTGGTTGCTTGATTGTGGTTGTCCCTACAAGGACTCGGTTCTGTGAATTCAATCCTTAATGCATTTGAGGTGTTGATACCATTAGGTAGTGCGACGGGAAATGTGGAGCAGATCGCTTACGGTTCTTTTGGAAACAGCACGGGCAGTGAGCGTACTCGCCATAAGCGAACTATGAGCAAGTAACCATCCGAAAAGTCACTTAATTGCTTTGATATTCGCCGGTTTGGTGAAGAGCGCGTCGGCCACGGGTTTGTTGTATTCGACGGTGTCGTAGGCGATGCGGCTGGTCTGAACTTTGTCGCGGTAGTGATCGATGATGAAGGGCGCCATGATGCCGTCGATTGTGATTAGTTTGTGCAGGCGATCTTCTTCGGTGGTTGATTCGATTTCCTCAGTCTCGCGGTTCTTGTGTTTTCGCTCGTAAAGAATCCTGGCCGGCATTCCCTCGTCCGCGGCAAATTCATACTCAATCCAAAATCCATCCGGATAAGTCAGCCGCACAGTTTCGTTGCGACGCCCAATGACTCCCGCTTCGCGGCGCCCCGCATAAGTCAGCTTCGCACCCTGCTCTCGCCACCAGCCATGCAGGAGGTTCTCGAGGCCAACCCGCATCGTAATCTTGAATTCATCCAGTTGCTGCGCGTTTTGATCCTTCAGCGTTAACGCGGCCCCATCATAGATCCAACCGCCGTCGCGAAAGTTCGTTTGCACGATGCGCGCGCCGCCGCCGTTGAATTCTGTTCGTTCCTTGTCAGGATAGGAAACGTAGTCAACGAACTTGGAGGGAATCTGCGAGACGCCGTCCTTATAATCTGTAAAGAACCCGCGTCCGATTACCGTTTTGATTTGCAGGTAGCGATCGCCACCGACAGTTTTGATCGCGCGCTGGACGATCTGTTGGGCTTTTTCGTCGTCTGTAAGCGAAGGCTTCTCTGATTGCGCTACGGAGAAACTGGCTGAAGCGAAAAGCAGAAATGCGATCGAGAGTTTCGTAAGGAGTAGGGGCTTCATTGCGTTAGGGCTCAGCGGTCGCTACCCGCTTTCCACTCACGAGACTGAAAGAGCCTCACGCTGGCGAGGCTCTTTGAAGTATTAACTATTTCAATTTGCAGCGTCGGTGTCTGAATCGTCAGTAATCTTCGCCACGATCTCGCCGTCTTCCACATCGACTTTGAATTTAGATCCGGTCTTCCACATGGTGGTGATCGGCAGCTTCACATATTCGTCGATGTATCGCTTCAGAAAGCGGGCGCCGTACTGCATGCTGTAACCCTTTTCGGTCACGAGATCGATTGCCTGCTCTGTAACCTCGAACGATTTGCCCTGGCGCTTGATCTGGCGATTTGTTTTTTCGAGGTAAAGCTGGGCGATCTGTCGCACCTCGTCCATGGTCAATGGCGAGAAGATGACAATCTCGTCGATCCGATTTCGAAACTCAGGCGAGAAGCGTTGCTCGGCTGCTTTCATAACTTCATTCTTGATGGCCCGAAAATCACCGGCCGTCTTGGTGCCAAAACCGAGTGGCTTTTCGAACTTCTTGAAATTGTCCGAGCCGAGGTTTGAAGTCATGATCACGATCGCGTCCGATAGATAAACGCGCCGGCCGCGGCCGTCCGTCAACCAGCCTTCGTCAAAAGCCTGCAGGAAAAGATTCATCAAATAGGGCGAAGCTTTTTCAACTTCGTCGAGCAACAGAACCGTGTAGGGGTTTTCGCGCAGCTGTTCAGTCAGAATGCCGCCCCGTTCTGATCCGACAATGCCGCGCGGCATGCCGATCAGCTTCTCGACACCGACAGTGCCCTCGCTGTATTCCGACATGTCGATGCGGACCATCTTCTGCTCATCGCCGAACATGAACTCGGCCACGGCTTTTGCCAATTCGGTTTTACCGACGCCGGTTGGGCCCAGGAACAGCAACACGCCATCGGGCTTGTAGTGCGATTCTTTGAGTGGTCCTTTGTTGAGTCGCAGGCGTTGCGCGACCGCTTTGATCGCTTCCTTTTGTCCGATCACGCGCTGTGACAGTTGCACTTCCGTCAACGCGAAACGATCCGTTGTGTCGCGGAAGATCATATCGCGGGGAATGCGTGACTCCTGCGAAATCACGTCGATGACGTGCTCGGGTTTGACGATCATCCCGGCGGGCTCGTTGATTTCAACTTTGACCGCCGCAGTGTCGAGCCAGCCGATTGCTTTATCCGGCAGATGAAGATTGCGGATGTATTTCGGCGCCATCTCAAGCGCCGTGTTGATGGCTTCATCCGAGATTTGCACCGAATAATTTCGTTCGAGCCGCGGTCGCAGGCCCAGCAGAATCTCGCGCGTTTCGAGAATCGACGGCTCGTCAACTTTTACCAGGCGGAAACGGCGCGCCAGGGCTTCGTCTTCGCCAATATATTCTTTGTACTCGTTGAGGGTGGTCGCGCCGATGATGCGCAATTCACCTTTGGCCAGGGCCGACTTGAACATGTTGGCCGCGTCGGATGAAGTTCCGAGCGCAGCTCCGGCGCCGATAATCGTGTGCGCTTCGTCGATGAACAGAATCAGGTTGTCGCGTTCTTTGACTTCGTCGATGATGCCCTTAATCCGTTCTTCAAACATGCCGCGCAACATGGTGCCGGCGACGATGCCGCCCATTTGCAATTGGACCACGTGCGAGTTTCGCAAACGCGCCGGGACTTTGTGCGGCTCAAGCTCAATCATCCGGGCGAGGCCTTCGATCACCGCGGTCTTCCCGACTCCCGGCTCCCCAACCAACATCGGCGAGTTGGCCCGCTCGCGATGACAAAGAATTTCGATGATTTGCTGAATCTCTTTTTCGCGGCCAATCGTTGGCGCAATCTTGTCCGCCCGCGCCATGCGATTTAGTGACAGACCGAAATGCTTGAGGTACGGTGGCAGGTCGAATTTCTTTCGATACTGCTCATCCTTCTGCTCGCGCTCATCGACGTTGGTGCGAACCTGTTCGACCACCGCTTCCGGATTTGCTCCGAGACTGCGCAGCACATCTACAAACAAACTGTCGTACTTCGAAAGCACATCAAAAATGTCGGTCGCTTCGATTGTCTTGCGTCCACGGGAGCGGGCACGTTCCAGCGCGCGCTTAAAAAGATCGGTCGTGTCAGGGGCAATGCGGACGCCTTTGCCGACGTGCTGCCGCGCGGTGTCCAGCCGGTGCTCGATCGCGCGCGCCACGTTGATCGGATCCAAAGCGAGACTGCGCATTGTCGAATTAAAGAGATCGGGTTCTTCTTTCGAAAGAGCGCTGACAATATGTTCGACCGAGATGTAGTTTTGATCGCGCCGCCGCGACTCGGTCAGCGCGTTCTGCAAGATCCGCTGTCCGCTCTCACTGAACTTGTCTTTGTATGCTTCTAAATCTGCCATTGCTTTGAATTACTTACTACCAACTGCTAACAGCACCACGTCATTTTGCTGCTGAATATGTTACGCGGCGAATCACTTTGATGTTCAGAGCATATTCATCGTTGCGTTTCAGTGCAACAAGAATCTGCGCTGTAGCTTTGATGCAATTCGCTTGCCAGCGACGGTGGCCAAATCGACGCCACCACAATCCGGAGCGATTACGCCGCGACTGCCTGGGGCCGAGTTGCAAACTCCATCTGACCGTTAGGCGCTGATACAACAACTGTTTGGCCGGGCAGCACTTCACCATTCAAGAGTTTCAGCGCCAACGCGTTCTGGATCAGCGTCTGGATCGCTCGCCTGAGCGGCCGGGCGCCGAAATTAGGATCGTAACCCTCTCGCGCCAGCAACTCTCTGGCTGAATCCTCGAGGACCAGAGAAATGTTGCGCTCATGCAGCATGCCACGCAGCCGCTCGAGCTGTACGTCGATGATCCTGGTAATTTGTTCACGCGACAGCCGGTGAAAGATCACTATATCGTCGATGCGATTTAGAAACTCAGGTTTGAAGTGCTCACGCAAAACTTCAGTAACCGCATCTCGAACCTGCGTCTCGTCGTCACTAACTTCCTGTATTTCCCGCGACCCCAGATTGGACGTCATGATCAGAACAGTATTTTTAAAATCAACCGTGCGGCCCTTCGAATCGGTCAGCCGGCCATCGTCCAGAATTTGCAGCAACACATTGAACACGTCGGGATGCGCCTTCTCGATCTCATCAAAAAGGATTACCGCATACGGCCGGCGGCGAACCGCTTCTGTAAGTTGGCCGCCTTCCTCGTAACCGACGTATCCCGGGGGCGCGCCGATCATGCGCGCAACGGCGTGCTTCTCCATGTATTCCGACATGTCGAGTCGGACCATCGCACGTTCATCGTCAAACAGAAATTCGGCGAGCGCGCGCGCGGTCTCAGTTTTGCCTACACCGGTTGGTCCAAGAAAGATGAATGAACCGACCGGGCGACTAGGATCCTGCAATCCGGCGCGCGCGCGACGCACCGCATTAGCGACAGCTGCCAACGCTTCATCCTGTCCAATCACGCGCTCGCGCAAACGATCTTCCATCGTTAGCAGCTTGTGCATCTCGCCCTCGAGCATCTTGGTAACCGGAACGCCCGTCCATTTCGCCACAACTTCGGCGACGTCTTCCTCGTCTACCTCTTCCTTCAGGGTCACGCCGTCCTGCTGAAGCGTAGCGAGCTTCTCCTGCTCGATTTGCAATTTCTGTTCGAGTTCGGGACTCGTTCCATATTGAATCTCG